>PATG01000091.1 GCA_002713555.1 Planctomycetaceae bacterium | reverse complement strand
CGAGCTTCGGTGGGAGACATGTCGAGAACAAAAGTGCAATGCGGTACAAGATCCTCAGTGGCGATGGCTCCGACAGCACGTACCGATGCGACATCAAGACCACCAGCATAGCCCTGATACACAACGTTGGCGAGCAAGTAACGATCTGAGACTACGGTCTTCTCTGATGCCAAGGCCGGCGCGATGACTTGCTCAACCAGTTGAGCCCGGGCGGCCATATACAGCAGCATTTCGCAACGAGCAGAAATGGGTGTTTCTGCACCACTGTTGAGGAGCAATTCACGCACTTTTTCGCCCAGCGGAGTGCTGCCTGGGTCACGGCAGGTGACTACTTCGTGGCCCGTTTGCTCGAGCCACTGGCAGAAAAGCTGCATTTGGGTCGTTTTGCCAACACCGTCGATACCGTCGAATGAAAAGAACATAGCCACAGTTTTACTGCATAGAGCCGTGCTGTCCTATTCGTATTTTTCAAGGAACCGAGTGTTTGCCTGGCAAAAAGGTGAATAACGAGAAGCAAAGCCAGCAAAGAACTCTGTAGGGAACGCCCTCTGTGGCACTAGCGTGCGTGACTGCTCTTAATTATTTATGCCGCTCTCAGGGACCATCGGATACTGCTGGTTTGAATCTATGGTGCGAAGTGGGTTCGCAGGAGTATGTTGGCCAGCCTGACGATAGGGATTCTCGGCAATTGGTAGAACTCCTACAGCAGACGTTTCCAGATCTTCTGCATAGGATGTTAGGGCCACTCGGTTAACTGTCGGTTGCGTTGCCGGAATGGTATTGATTTGATGACTCTCAAATACTGGCAGGCGGTTCAAGCCGACTGGATCATAAGATTCTCCGGAATTGCTCCCATCCACACGATCGGCATCTGGAGTTGGCAGAACTTCCTGTTGTTCGTTCTGAGGTTGTCCATCGTCTTCGAAAACGGGATCTTCCAGAAACAGGGTTGGCTCTTGAGCGGAATTATTGTTTTCATAAAACTGGGGATGCGGTCCCTGACTAATGACGCCCGGTCGAGTGCAGCCATAGTTGATATAGGTTCCTGCATCCCGTTCTCGCGCCCGACGCAGCGCGTCGAAGTGGGCTTTGCCTGGCCAGGGGCCTTCAGCCAGGTAAACGCCGTTGTATTCTAAGAGAGAACCCTTGCGGTAATGGACCCGCATGATGGAGCGATTGTAGTCAACGAGTGAGCGGTAATAGGCGGATTCCGCTTCAGCACGACGCCGTTGTGCATCGAGTACCAGGTCAAGTGTCACTCGGCCCGAAACATAAACGGCTTCGACGGCTTCAACTTCGTCCACCGCAGCAACACGACGATTGAAGTTCGATTGTGTGAGCGCAAAATTCAAGTCCACATCTCGAATCGAATTACCCAATTGGTGCGATACTTCAAGTTCCAGGTCCTGCAGGATTGCCCGTTCACGAGCCAACAGCAATTGATGGTGACGTACGCCAGACATCCCTCTGCGGAAACCAACCGGCATTGAGAATTGGAGATTGACTTCCCACTCCTGGTAATTGCCAGTTGTCAGCGATTCAAAGGCATTGGAGCCGAATCCAAAAGGAGTCACTCCAGTGGGATCTGAGCGAATTAAATCTTCGCCGGCACCAAGAAACCGATAGCGTCCACCCAAGTCCAGGCGGGGCATGAGGTTATTTTTGGTGGCGATTAATTCCAACTCGCGACGTTTCACTTGCCACTTTTGCTTGCGAATTTCTGTGCGTCTGGTAAGTGATTCGCAGTGAATGGTATTCCAGTCAAAGTGAACGTGTGCTGTGGTTGGGTGATCACTGGGACGAATCAATCGACCGTCCGTATGGGTGAGTCCCATCATGTATCGCAAATTATTTTCGACACGATAAAGATTGGTAAGAGCCGTTTCAACTTGCGAGCGGAACAAGAAGTATTGCGATCGTGTTTGCGCCTCTTGATTGGCTTCGCCTCCCTGACCACCGACGCGTTGCAGAGCTTTTACTTTTCGCCAGGTTTCTAAAGCACTATCCCGACCAATTTTGCGTGCTTCTAAATCTTGATACGTAAAGAATAATTCCCAATACGCGTCTTCAACATCACGGATCAAGTTTCGCACGCCCGCTTCGAAGTCAGTGAGAGATATGTCGTGTCGGATACGTGAAATCATTACACCATCAATTTGGTTGATCACACCTGCCGCTGCCTGCTGGGCCGTCTGTGGTCCAGCGATGCGATTGAGTTGGGTCCCCCGTCCCTGGAGTAAAGGGTGAGAAACACCCAGCTCAAAATTGGTCAACCAGTCGCTTGGTGTCGCTCGGCTGCCATTGTTGTTGGAGTCAAAGAGGGTGTTATTGCGCACATCGAATGTTGTGCCATCTGCGGCGATCTTGGTGATCCCGGCAGTGAAATTGCTCGTGTCTTGTTGGAATTCGGTGGCAAAGATACCTCCTGCAATTGCGCCTCCAAAGTTCTGAGGGCGATCGTTATCTTGAAAGGTAACACTACTGTCGAGCACTGCGTCAAATTCGGCTAGTGCCGCTTCCACACCCGTGCCACTCAAGGGGCTGCCCGTCCCTGTCCCGTTTCCACTTTCGACTACAGCCGGATCGTAAGTGGTCACCGCCGCGGCCGCATTTTGCTGCAGTGTTTCGGGAGTAGCACCCGCTATATTGCTGCCTCCATCCGTAATGCGACCACCCAACTGGCGCACTACCTGACTATTGGAGAGAGTAATCCGGGTGACTTCTTCCAGAGAAAGATCCCACATCTCAAAATTTTCGGAGTTCGCCAAAGTAAACGGCGCTCCGGCAGATTGCACTTCTTCTAAACTTGGTTCGTGTACGTTCGGATATTCGATTTCAGTCGCGACGTTCATGTAGTGCGAGAGATCGCCTTCGCCAAAAACATTGCCGTCCGAATTAAAGAAAAACGGCTGAATCGGCTTACAACCTGATGCGAGTGTTAGCACACACATGGTCAGAGCTGTAAAAGATCGAATCTGCGGATTCATGTTGCTGCTTTCGTGGTTCCGTGTCAGCTGCAGTACTAAAAGCACGACAGGACATAGGGGAGAAACTACCCACGACCCGTGTGTGGCCGTCCATCAATTGGCAGTTTCCTGCGTCCCCCCGGACTACTCCTCTGCTAGCACAAATGGCTCCAAACACCGAGCGCAGCGACCAGCAGAAAAGTCAGCACTACTGGTATCGTCCCCCTAATCGTCAAGCTTTGACATTTTTTTGCTTATGCAAAAGGTGCCAGCACTGTAAGTTCCGTCTCCCAAATTCCCCATCTTGGCAACCCGCTCTTATTCTGCTATCTTATGGGTCTAACGAGATAAGGTGTGAGACCTTCCGGCCCTACTACAGGGAATGCCAAAGCCGGTTGTGTTCATTCGAATTCGATGTAAGTGGCCGCTGAAACAGAAGCGGCCAAGTTCATTGCGAGCTGTTATCCCGGGCCGGTTAGAGTTTGAGCTATCCAGTTGATTGGATGGCCTGGCTTTTACGCCCCGGATTTCTTGCCCTCGACCGCGATTGATTTTCTTGCCCCTTGCGGTCCCCGCTGCTGTCGCTATTTGGCCAAAGGCCAGAAGAAATGAAAGTGATAGCACGAGGCATTGGTGCCTGCGGATGTGTCATCCGCACACGTGAATACCAAACACGTTGCGCACTATTGCAATCAAGTTGGGGCAATACAGTAATCATAAAGCTAAGAACCTTGGAGGTTCTCGGTGAGTTTTGCGCTAGCCCGGATATTTCATACGTTTCGTTGCGAGGTGGCCACAGAGTTTCTTTAAATAAAGGGCATTTCCTGGCAAGGTATGCGAGGCTTGCAACCGGAGGCGTGTTTTTGACACGTCGAGGATTGCAAGTTGAAGCATAACGTAGCCAGGAAATGACTTAGGCTACCACAGCAGGAGCGGGTGAAATATGCGGGCTAGGGCTGATTCTTCCAAACAGAAGACGACAGCAAATGAGTACTACTTCAACAAGCAGAAAGACAATACGAAGATGAATTTTTCAGAACTCGGCCTTGCCGAGCCCTTCCTACGTGCTACCGAAGCACTCGGCTATCACACGACCACACCCATCCAGGCCGAGGCCATTCCGGTCGTGCTAGCAGGAGGTGATCTTATTGGCTGTGCGCAAACGGGCACCGGCAAGACGGCCGCCTTCACACTGCCAATGCTTGATCGGTTGATGCAAGCTATTCCGACTGGCACAAAAAAGAAGCCAGCCAACAAGCCCCCTCGAAGCGGACCTAAGGGCGCACATCCCCGCCCACGTGCCATCCGGGCTCTCGTCTTATCACCCACACGTGAGCTTGCCGCACAGATTAATGACAGCCTGCAGCGCTACGGAAAATTCACACCCTTGCGTCAGGCAGTCGTTTATGGAGGGGTATCACAATTTCACCAGGTCAAGGCATTGCGACATGGTGTGGATGCCCTGGTTGCTACCCCGGGTCGTTTACTTGATCTGATGGGGCAAGGCCATATCGATTTGTCGAAGATCGAAATACTCGTTTTTGATGAAGCGGACCAAATGCTTGATATGGGATTTTTGCCCGCCCTGAAGCGTATTGTGGCAGCAGTTCCTGAGCGGCGTCAGACACTCATGTTTTCGGCCACGATGCCCGATGAGATACGTCGCCTGGCCCAGAAATGGCTCAAGAAACCAGCTTCCATCCAAGTTGCTCGCGCTGCGGCGCCAGCCGAGAGAATTATCCAATCGGTGCACCTTGTCGATAAGAAACGGAAACCCGACTTGCTATTGCACTTTCTCAAAGAGACATCCTGCCAGCGCACACTCGTATTCAGCCGTACGAAACATGGCGCTGACAAGATTGTTCGTCGTCTTAAAAAGGGTGGTCACCATGCGGCTGCCATTCATGGCAACAAAAGCCAGGGTGCCCGTAGCCGTGCACTGGCCCAGTTTAAAAGTAAAAATCCACCCGTGCTGGTGGCCACAGATATCGCGGCCCGTGGATTGGATATCAACAATGTCTCGCACGTCGTGAATTTTGATTTACCTGAAACGCCCGAAACTTACATCCATCGGATCGGCCGCACGGCCCGTGCAGGCGCTGCTGGTGTCGCGGTCTCGTTTTGTGCTGGCGACGAGCGTGGGTTTCTCAAACAAATAGAACGCCTGACGAAACGCAACATCGAAGTGGAACCCACCATCGATGGATTTGAGCCTACCGAACCGATCAGCAAGGGTTCCACGCGCGGCCGTTTTGGTTACCGGGGCGGCAGCAAGAGCCGATCAGGTGGTCAATCACGAGGCTATGATGCAAAATCGAGTACCAATGGCTCGGCCAGCAAAAAACCGCGCCGTCGCAAAGGTAGCACGGAGCCTCCCGCCAATTTCAAAAAAGGCAAGTCTCAAGGTTCATCTGCCAAATCAGGCACCCCCCGCAAAAGACGCCGCAGAAAGCCGGCAGCCAGCTAGCCCGCATATTTTATCCGTTCCTACTCCGGCATCCGCAATGTCACTTACAAAGGCCTTTCCTGGCCACGTTATGCTTCGACTCCGGGCACCGTGGCATAGTAGCCGTGGTCGCCTCGACCGGAGTAGACAAATTCAACGATTGCCAAGCCTAGACACTCTCACCAAGAAAAAACGCGATGAACTGATAGAGTCCGTGTGTCTCGATCCGCGTAATGAGGGGGGGGGTACACCCTATACGACGAAACCCCTGTCACTGACAGGGGGTGTGATCTAATTTCGTCGTCTGACAACAGTTGTCAAAAGTGGAGGCGGCGGGAATCGAACCCGCGTCCCGTGATATCTCCACGCAAGCTTCTACGTGTGTAGTCGACTGGTTTAATTTCGGTCGGCGAACCGCCGCGTCGACCTGGCTGCTCGTGACCTAGCTGGGAACTTGTTTAACGATTAGCGTGCTCAGCAGTGACTAATCGCGATCCGAATTTGGTGACGGACGTCCGGGTCAGTTCGGCTCCAACCCTTAGTCCGGGATGCCTATCTCTAGGCAGCCAGAGCATAATTGCCGTTGGCAACTAAAAGTTTGATCAGCTTTTTACGTGGCCCACTGATCAACCACGACACGCCACTTACGCTTCGCCTATCCGGTCGAACCCTGTTCGCCCCCGAATGTGTTGAAACACAAGAAGTCTTTTACAGCTTAACCCAAAGGCATCAGCCCCCTCCCGCCGATTTCGGGGGAGAGGGAGTTTGGGAGAGTTTCTTATTGTATTCGGCATGCCTGTCTGGGAAAAGACAAGAGAAATATAAAATACCTCAGAGGAAGGCTATCGCAGCCAATACGGTTGGAATTTATGGGCTAAGAGATATTCGCTTCTTGTTGGAGCACTTCTTGCCAGGCTTCTGGCTGCACCCGATGGGTTGAATCCTGGTCAAGAAAATGCACCTGGAGTTGAGACATTTGCGGGCGGTGATCAGGATGTAAGGCTAGAAACACCTTCAAGAGTTTGCTGGAAAGTACCAATTGGGGGTCTGTATCATCGCCTGATACCTCATGTCCCGACACAAGTAATGGGCGCCTCCATTGGTGAAAAGCTTCGATGGATTGTCGCAAAAGTTGGTCGGTCATGAATATGGGATAGGTTCTGAGTATTTGGACAATGAAGAATTGCCAGGGTCAAGATGGCGTTGGTGCTATTGTAGCTATTGCCTGTTTGACAGAACAGAAGGTCTCGAAGAGGGCTCTCGCACGATTTCAATCATCCTTTTGCCAATGTCCGTTGCATGGAGCAGACCAGCGAATTGCTCTGTCAGATGCGTGGGCCCGTGTGCAATTAAAAGTACGGACGTGTTGGTGTGGGTGCCTGTGCTCCAGACTGTGTTTTGTTGGGCAGCTAAGGGTAGGTTTTGTGCCACCTAGTCCATGCGAATTTGAAGTACCTCTGTCACAAAGGACGTTGTGGGTGCATCAGGTGATTCGATGGAGATCCATTTGCCAGACTAGGTACAAGCCTAGTCGGAGCCAATGTGTGGAGCAAATGCGGGCCCCAAGTTTTATCTTGAACTGCTCGCGACCGCTACCAGCGCCCTGCTGTGATAGTTGGTTTAAATGGGTCATGAGAGATAGAGCGCATGGCTTGATGGGACGGCGTACTCTGCGAGGGGGGGCGTTCTGGCAGGCCCTCTTGGAGAGATTGTGGTTTTGGGTTTTTCTCCCATCCGATTACAATAGATAGGTATGTCTGCGCCTGCCAATGATAGCTTGATCCGTTTGATCGTTCTTCTAGGGGCAATCCTGTTGCCACGATTGGCAGGGGCCGTAGAGCATGTGCAAGTGAATCGCGAAGGCGATACACAGCAACTCTCTGGCAAGGTCGTGATCGAAGATTCTGTGGGTAGTATGTTGCTCGAGACGGACGAAGGAGGGCTGTGGCCACTACAAGCCAATATGATTCGTAGCCGTACTCGTGACGGAGTTCCCCTAGCACTACTCGATAAAGACCAGCTGGCTGATCGTCTCCTGGCTGAAATGGGGCCAGCGTTTCAGGTGCATCATTCGAAACACTATGTGGTGGTCTACAATACGACTCCTGTCTATGCCCGCTGGACCAGTTCTTTACTGGAGCGATTGCATAAGGCGTTTCTGGCTTCGTGGAAAAAGAACGACTTCGATGTCAAATCTCCCCAGCAACCTCTAGTTGTACTCGTGTTTGGTGACAAAGACACTTACATACGCCATGCCAGGCCAGAACTTGGCCCAGGTGTAGGCAACGCCATTGGTTACTACAGCCAGCAAACCAATCGCATCGTGATGTACGATCTCACGGGTATGCAGGCATTCAGGCGTGAGAACAGACGACGTGGAACCCTGCATGATATCTCGGCCCTCCTCTCGCGACCGGAGGCAGAGCCTTTGGTAGCAACCATCGTGCATGAGGCAACGCATCAAATCTCCTTCAACTGCGGCTTGCAAGTTCGTTTTGTCGATAATCCTGCCTGGCTGGTTGAAGGGTTGGCCATGTATTACGAGACACCCGACTTGTCCAGCAAACGTAGTTGGAGTGGTATTGGCAATGTCAACTACGCGCGTTGGGACCTGTTTCGCCAGAATTACTCGGCTGGCAAAGTGGGGACCCTCAAAAGCCTGATTGTTGATGACAATCGTATTCGCAACCCGCGAACAGCAGTGGATGTGTACGCGGAGTCTTGGGCTTGGACCTATTTTCTCCTTAAATGGCATCCTCAGGAGTATGTCGCTTATTTAAAGTTATTGGCTGCCAAGCCACTTCTCAGACTGGACGATCGCGAGCAGCGATTGGCGGATTTTCAGGCTTGTTTTGGTGAGAATCTGGAAGAATTGCAAAACGAATTCACCCGCCGTATGCAGCGCATCAAGTAGACATCCTGGGTCTCTCAAAAATTGCCAGGTCTGATTCTTTAATTGCCCTGCGCTGTCTGTGCTGGATGTCAAAAAAGGCCCTATTTCCGAGTACTTCGTGCGGCCAAGTATTCTTTGTAACACGTTTGAGATGTTTTTGCTTGTCTAGGTAGAAGGGTCGCAAAGGTCGACTCCGCGAACCAGAAAATCCACAGCGGGAGAATAATCGTGTTATTTCCAACTCAAAAATCAAAGGGTCGTACCAAGAATAAGTTGATGTCAGGACGTGCGTTACGTTTGGAAGCGATGGAAGAGCGTCCCTTGATGGCACGTGACGTCTCGGTGGACGTTATTGGCCACGAACTTGATATCGACCTGCCCTCCTTCGGTTGCGTCCTGTCGCCCTGATTATGACTCAGAACGTGGACTCGTTTGAAGGGGGTAGGTCACTAGCCAAGAAGAACCATGAGGGGAGGGTGTTTGACTTTCACTCTCTTCGACACACCTTTGGCACTTGGCTTATTCAATCAGGTGCTAACCCTAAGGAAGTCCAGCGAATGATGAGGCATTCGGACATAACTTTGACGATGGACACTTACGGCCATCTTCTCCCCGGACAAGAGGCCAAAGCAATAGTCCAATTGCAAGGTTTAATGGGCCCTCGCACCCCCCTCATAGAATCTAATAAAAATGGGCTACCACAGACGGAAGGTAAATATGTCAGTGCCAATGTCAGTAAACGCAGTGCTCCCCGTGGTATACCTAGTGCGATTCAGTGCAGCCCAGAAGGTGAATTGTGTCCTAAAGCTAAACCAGAAAAACGCGAAAAAACAGGGGCTAGAAGCGGCACACGGCGACCTGCTACAATGCCGTGCTTAAGTGAAGCTCCCTTAGCTCAATTGGCAGAGCAATTGACTCTTAATCAATAGGTTCTAGGTTCGAGTCCTAGAGGGAGCACTTTCTAAGTGATTTTGGGCAAGGTTTTTAGCATCGCAATGCTACTCGGATCCCGCATCCCATCTTTACCTCCCAACTCTGCCGCTCCGCAGCGGGTTGGATTGGCTGAAGGGCACTTTCTTCGCACCCTTGATCTCCAGCCATGACTTGTAGGGAGTGCGGGTCGCACCAGCGCTGGCGAAGTCGCAAAGGTGCACCTTTTGGCCGTCCTTCGCTTCGTACTGGACGAGCATCATCGGCGGGAGCCAGTCTTTGCACTCGACCAGCTGCCCCGTAAGCGTCGACGCGTCGAGTTNGGGAATGTCGTCTATGACATGGTTGACATCGCGTTCGGATTCTTCTCCACCCACGGTCGCCGAGTCGGGCAGGTGCTCATCAACCAGCGGGAAATCGTTGTAGCGCCGATCGTACGTCATCAGAATCGGTCCCCGGTACATCGAGACCTTTCCCTCGCACTCCTGTTCACCCACCCAGAAATGAGGNGACATGTCGAGTTCCAGCTCGACNTGATCGCCTGGCTCCCATCTGCGCTTCAGGCGAAGGTACTGCCCCGGCTGAACATNTACTATGCTCTGACCGTTTATTTTCACCTCCGTTTTTTGCGACCAGTAGGGGATGCGAAGCTTCANNGTGAAGCGATCGGCCTGGTGAGGCGACACCATCAGCTGAATACGTCCGCTGCGCGGGTAGTCGGTCTGCTGGGTGAAGGTCACCGGCAGCCCCGGTCGGATCGTGGNCNTGAACTTGGATGGNCCGTAGTAGTTCAAAACGACTCCGTCCTTGTCCTTCATGATCGCCCAGTCGCTGATCTGGCCGAATCCGCGCGGGGCGTTGGCCGAACAGCAGTTAAACTCTGGCGTTCCCCGGAGGGCCTGCCAGTTATGGTTCATCTTGAACAGGTTCCGCACGCCGTCCATCGGAGTGTTATAGGTCACCCACCGACCCGAGGGGGAGTAGAAGCCTGCCACCGAGTTGAGAGTCGAAAGTTCGATCTCGTCGGCCACGATCGAATTGGCCGTCATGCGGAGCATCAGCACACTCATGTCGATCCACGCAATGGTGCTGCAGGTCTCGATCGCCCCCGGATCGTAAGGATTGCCTCTGAAAGCCTCGTCAGTAGTCATCCCGCCGTTGTTGTGCCGTTCGAGTTTGACCATGCTCCACCAGTAGTGCTCCAGCACCCGCCGGTACAGCTCGTCGCCCGTGGCCCAGTACAACTCGCCGATACCCATCAGCAGATGCGTTATCTCCCAGCGGGTGCTGGAAGTCTCATAAAGTTCCTTGCCAGCGAGGGCTTCCTCGATGTAGTTGCCTGCCGGGCGACCAATTGGTGACGTGTGCGGGAGGTCTTTCGTGATCTCCAAGGCAAGCTTTAGATAACGCTCCTCACCGGTCTTCCGGTATAGAATGACTAACGCGTGAATGGGGCAGAGATTATGCGTGACGCCCATGTCGAGCATTCGCCGATCTGTATCGAGAAACATGCGGCACATCAGGTCAGCTATCTTGCGGACAGACTCTAGCGCCGCCTCATCGCCCGTTTCCTCGTGCCACAACATCAGGGCGACCATCAAATGGTAGTGACCCCACCCATCCAAGGTGATCCCCGGGCCGTGGTACTGCGGCGCTGACTTGGATCGTTTAATATTCGGAGCACTGCCTGTCAAACGCGATCCCTCGGGCCACGGGCCAAGGTATCCGTCGCTGGCCTGATAAGAGATGAGCGTCCGGACGAACTCGTCCAGCACCCGCCGGAGCTCTTCGTCACGGGTAAGGCGCAACATTTCGACTGCGCCGGTGAGGTACTTACCGGGATATTCGCCTTCATGTCCCCAGAACCCTCGTAGTGGCTTCCGATCACGGTTCCGCAGCATTTCCAGCAGGCCTGGATTCGATTGCGGCGCCACCGTCAGCCAGTGCTGCGTGATATTACGAACGTACGACCCGATCCATCCGCGGAGCTCGTACTCGCATCCTGGGATCTCCGCCAACTCGTTATGATCCGCTACGACTGGCACTTTCCCCTGCGCCCTTCCTGGATATGCTGGTACGAGATAGGAAACCAGCGTAATGAGCGCGAAAACCGTGGTCACTCTTTTTCGAGGCATTACTTATTCATTCTACCGAGAGGGTGGTTTGATCGGTTCTCTTGTTTTGTACTCAGCGGTTCGCGCCGTACCTGATACGGAACTCTTGAAGCGCATAACAGCGACATTTCCCCAATGGATCAGCCTGGAACCGCTCCAGGGCTGAATCGCTGCCCATTGTAATAGCATGCGCCCACAAATGCGCCCAATCTCAGCGAGTACGGTAATTTGTTTGCCATAAACTACTTATACTTTGATTCTTTTTTGGGAGAAGTGCAATGGGATGCTGTGGTCAACACATTAGTATCTAAGAAATTGGTTTTCGCTAATCTTGACGATTAGATTCCATTCTGGAGTGATATTCTCCAGGATGTTTTACCCGTCCAGCCTTACCGAGTCGAGAATTGATCGCTGCAACGAGATGTTTCTTAAGGACCTCGATTTCACC
>PATG01000090.1:152-45102 GCA_002713555.1 Planctomycetaceae bacterium | reverse complement strand
GACTGGTGGGCCAAGAGGCCAGTGTATTGGCAATCACGGATGGCCAGACCATCATCACCATGCCCGCAGCACAAGACCACAAGCCGGCTTTCGATGGTGATCGCGGTCCCAACACGGGTGGAATGGGCGCCTACAGCCCCACTCCTCTGGTCAGCGATGAGATTATGCGCAACGTCGAAGAAAAAGTGCTGGTCCCCACAGTTCATCAAATGAAACGTTCGCGACGACCTTTTCGAGGAGTCCTCTATGCGGGGTTGATGATCACAAAGCAGGGCCTCAAGGTTCTCGAATACAACGTACGTTTTGGCGACCCTGAGTGCCAGCCGCTCATGATGCGCTTGCAAAGTGATTTAGTCGATGTGCTGGAAGCAAGCGCCGAGGAACGTCTTGATGAGGTGGCTCCCCTGAGATGGGACCCTCGACCGGCCGTTTGTGTGGTGATGGCCAGCGAAGGTTATCCCGGCAACTACGAAAAGGGACGCCCCATACGTGGCCTGGCAGAAGCGGCCGAACTGTCCCATGTAAAAGTTTTTCACGCAGGCACAAAAATTGTAGACCAACAGCCGGTCACCAGCGGTGGCCGTGTCCTGGGAGTTACTGCACTCGGAGACACGGTTTCAGGTGCCAAATTGCAGGCCTACACGGCCGTAAAATGCATCCGCTGGGATGGAGCCTGGTGTCGAAAAGACATCTCCGATAAGGCTCTGTTGTAGTTTGGTTGAATGAACGGGCAGCATTTGGTGTGCTTTAGCTGGACAAGAACCACACTCTCTCTCAGCGAGGCTGAAACTCGCAGGAGGTTTATCATGACAACCATGGAAAAAATCTTGGGGCTGCTCGTCGTCCTGGCAGCATCTGTATTGGGTTAGCAAACAATAGCGGCCAAGAGTGCCGATGGCTGTAGCTGCGGTGAAGTTTGCGCTTGTGAGAATTGCAGATGCGGCAACGGAACCTGCGAAAACTGCCCCGGTTGCGGCAGCTGAGATTGTGTGGCACACCCTAAAAACCCCCGGCCGCTGTTCTCAGCAGCCGGTTTTTTTGCTGCCATTCCAGGTACAGCAAGCGATTCTTCCCAAGGCAATTCAGCATTTCTCCCCTAGCTGAGCCAGGTCTGGCATAATGGTGGCATGTCCTCCTGGAATTTTTTGCTGTCGAGTCTTTGGTGCTACCGCCGTATTCATCTTGCGGTTCTGGCGGGAGTGGTTGTCGCCACGGCGGTGATTACCGGGGCACTCCTGGTGGGCAATTCGGTACGCGGAAGCTTGCACGATCTCTCCCTGGATCGTCTTGGTACGATCGACCACGTACTTGTGGCAGAACAACCTTTTCGTGAGGCACTGGCAGACCCGTTTGCGAAGCTTACTCAAACCGCGCCGCTCCTATTGGTGACAGGGTCACTGACCGCCAAGAACAATGGCCTGTCGCGGCACGCCACGGGACTTTCGATCCTCGGTTGCACACCTGGGTTTTGGACGTTTGATTCCCGTCCCCCCCCTGCTCCGCTGGTTGGTAATCAAATCGCCTTGGCGGAACCCTTGGCAGATGAACTGGGCGTTGGGGTGGGCAGCGAAATACTTCTTCGAGTTCCGCGAGTCCAAAACTTGCCAGCCGACAGCACCCTTGGCGAGAAGAATGAAACGACCACATTCCAGCGCATGCAAGTTGCTGCAGTACTCACGGATCGCGGGCTGGCCAGCTTCTCGTTACGACCTGCTCAAACCCCCCAGCGCAATGTCTTTGTCCCCTTGGAGGTGCTCCAGAGGATGCTCGATTGCCCAGCACGCATCAACGCCGTCGCCATAGGAGCAGCAACCGACGACCAATTGCAAAGTGCTCTCCAACCCACACTAGAAGATTTTAATATCCGTACCAGTCAAGCCAAATCAGGAATTCTATCCATTACGGCCAAGCGATTGGTAGTACCAACGGAGATCGTTGATGAGGTACATCGTGCACTACCTCAAACGGATATCCAGCCTGTGATTACTTACCTGGCCAACACGATCAAGGCTGGAGAACGGCAAATCCCCTATTCCACCATCAGCGGCGTTCACTCCCTTCCGCAACTGGGTCCGCTCCTGGATGAAACAGGACAACCTATTCTCCTGGCAGACGATGAAATCCTACTCAATGACTGGGCAGCCCACGATTTGCAAGTCCAAGTTGGTGACACGATCACCCTCACTTACTACGAACCGGAAACGACACACGGTCTGCTACAAGAAGCATCACCCGTGCGACTTCGACTTCACTCCATCGTGCCATTGATGGACCAGGACCAGAAACCCACAGCCGCATCCGATCCCCAGTTAACACCCCAGTTGCCGGGAGTTACGGATCAACAATCCATTCGCAATTGGGAACTGCCTTTTGAACTTATCGAACCTATCCGTCCCCAAGACGAAGAGTACTGGGACAAATACTCCACCACACCCAAAGCATTTGTCTCCTACGCTCTGGCTGCCAGGCTTTGGCATACACGCTGGGGGACTGAGAGTGTCCTACGAATTCCGCAGTCAGAAAATTTGAGCGCCTCCGAACTCCAACAGCGCATTGCTCCCAACCCTGAAAAAAACGGCATGTTCCTCGTACCCCTCCGCGCACAAGGGCTGGCGGCGTCTCAAGGCACTACAGGCTTTGCGGGACTATTCCTTGGATTCAGTTTCTTTCTGATGGCTTCCGCGGTGATGTTGATTGCTCTCCTATTCCGATTGGGCACTGAAGGTCGTGCAACTGAAGCAGGTCTCTTATCGGCTATCGGCTGGAACCACGCCCGCTTACGCAGGGCCTGGCTAGGCGAAGCAGCCGTCCTGGCGGTGCTGGGAGCTTTCTTAGGCAGCATGGTTGGTATTGTTTATGCACGGTTGTTGATTCATGGACTGACAACCTGGTGGGTTTCGGCAACCGTCACGCCTTTTATAGAACTGCACGTCTCGTCCAGCAGCCTCCTGCTGGGATTTTTTCTAGGCACTTTTTTTGCCCTGCTCACTATTACCTGGAGCACTAGCAAGTTGCTGCAAATTCCATCACGACAATTACTGGCCGGCGATTGTCGAGATCACTATTCTTCCCGCAGGAAAAACCTGAAGGATCGCGTACTGCCTCTCCTCTTGTTGGTGTCTGCAATCCTGCTGGCAGCTGCTGCCACAAGAATGCAGGGTGAGGCGCAAGCGGGAGCTTTTTTTGGATGCGGTGTTCTGGTGCTTCTCGCTTTGCTTTTCAAGCTGACAGGGCTACTCAACAAAACATCATCGGCAACTTCCAAACCCTTTCAACTGTCATTGGTTGGGCTCGCCTTGTGCAATACGCGCCGCCATCCGGGTCGCACTCTATTGTCTGTCGCGCTCATTGCCTTGGCCAGCTTTTTAATCGTTGCCTTGAGTGCCTTTCGACTGGCTCCCAGCGTGCAAGGTACTGGAGACTTTGACTTGGTGGCAACTTCCGACCAGCCAATTCACTTTGACTTGAATACCCCGGATGGTCGCACTGCACTGGGCTTTACGAAAGACGATGAAGACCTTTTAGGGGACACTGAATTCTACTCCTTGCGAGTTCGAGATGGCGAAGATGCAAGCTGTTTAAACCTCTACCAAACCACCCAGCCTCGCATAATCGGTGTACCCAAAAGTTTTTACAATCACAATCAATTTGCCTGGTCTGCCAAAGCATCACAGCACATGGAATCTCCCTGGCAACTTCTCGACAGCAGCTACGACGATCACGAAATTGTTCCTGTGGTACTCGACAAAAGTACTTCCACCTACAGTCTGCACCTGAGTGGCGTTGGTGCGCAACTGACTGTTCGTGGAGCCAATGACCGTCCCATCACGCTGCAAGTTGCCGGCCTACTCACTGGCAGTATCCTGCAAGGCAATGTATTGATGAGCGAAACCCGATTTCTACAGCATTTCCCCAACACAGAAGGGCATCGACTGTTTCTCCTTCGCAGGTCCCAAAAAAATGGCTCTTTGGATGATCTTGCCGAACGACTCGAATCGCAACTCGTGGATTATGGCTTTGACGTCATCTCTGCCGAAGAAAAATTGGCCAAATTTCTGGCCGTACAAAACACTTATCTATCGACATTTCAATCTCTGGGAGCACTGGGACTCCTGCTGGGAACCTTGGGATTGGCAGTCGCACAAATTCGCAGCGTCCTAGAGCGACGTGGTGAGTTGGCTCTTCTGCGCAGCTCAGGTTTTCAACACAAACGCCTGGCCCTGCTGATTTTGTGCGAAAACGGATTGATCCTGCTGATCGGCTTAGGCATTGGCTGTATGGCAGCTTTGGTTTCCCTGCTTCCCCATTGGTGGCTTCAGGCAGCCTCTATCCCCTGGCAAACACTGGCCCTCCTACTGCTCACAATTGCAGTCGTTGGCCTAACTGCTGGAAGTCTGGCAGTTCGAACTACCTTAAGTGTCCCCCTACTCCCCGCACTCCGGGGGGACTAAATTAAGAAATCTTGGCATCTTCGGACACTTGAACTTAAAACCTGTATTATTCATCCATGCGTAGCATCCATCTCGTTGTCACATCCTTTACCGTAACGATTCTTGCATGGGGTCTCTACGGCCCCGTTCTCCATTGGGGCCAGGCTGGAATGGTTACCGATGCTGGCCTTGAGCTGGGAGAAAAATACGCTCGCCTCCGTCCTTTCGTTTGCGTTGGCCTCTCGTATTTTGCCATCGGTGTTGTCGTGCCGGCCTTGCTGCTCAAAATCAAAGGCGAAACGGGGGAATGGACACTTCGCGGCATCCTCTACAGCCTGGCAGGAGGGGCGTTGGGTGCCTTGGGGGCCCTGGGAATTATCATGGCTTTTAATTTTGGTGGTAAACCCATCTACGTGATGCCACTCGTTTTTGGCGGAGCCCCCGTAGTCAACTCGTTTATCACGATCTACCTGACCAAGCGCATGAAAAGCATTGGTACCTTGTTTATGGTCGGCCTGGTGATCGTCCTTCTGGGAGCAGTGACCGTACTGATTTCTAAACCAAAACCTTCCCAAGCCGACCAGGCAGACCAACCCTCAATAGCTTTAGCACCCGTAGAGTCACACAGCTTCAGAGATTTGATTTTACAAACTGCTTCGATCGCCTCGGTCATTGTCTGCTGGGGCGCCTATGGCCCCGTTCTCCACAAAGGGCAAGCTGCCATGCAGCATAGTCGGCTAAGACCACTAATATGTGTGGGCCTCGCCTACTTTGCCATCGCAGTCCTTGTGCCAAATTTGCTACTTCTTGGCGCCGTCCCCGAAGCAAGCGCCTACAGATTTGTGGGCAGTATGTGGAGTCTCGCCGCAGGTGCAGCAGGAGCGATTGGCGCCTTGGGAATTATCATGGCCTTTAATTTTGGTGGCAGACCCGTCTTTGTCATGCCGCTTGTTTTTGGAGGTGCCCCTGTCGTGAACACAATGTTCACAACCTTTACAGAAGGTCTCTGGGGTGATGTCGATCCATTTTTTCTTGCAGGACTTATCTTGGTCATTGCAGGTGCCGTCATGGTACTCGTGTTTGCTCCCAAGAGTCCTCCACCGGCAGTTGCCGAAGTCCCGGAAGAAAAATAAATTCCTGTGGAATTCGGTTCGCCATGTTGCGCATCGTTAGCTTGGACCTCGGATTTGTAGTCGCAAATCCCTAACCCCTATTCTTCCATGTCCTTAATGCATCGTATCGACGCCCTGATCAGCCATGTCTGGATGGTACGGACTTTTATCAAGCATTCTGAAGAACTGGAGGAAGATCCTGAACTCAGCGACGTGCAGCGCACGCTTTACGACTACATGCTCGCACTCGGATCGGCTTGGAAAGCACAGGACGAGGAAGCCTACATCAAACAGGCAAAAAAAAAGCTCGGCAAACTACGCCAAGCCACCGATGATTTTGCACAGCTGCAACCAGAAATATCAACCCACATGAACTTCCAGATGGCCGTTCGATCACTCCAATTCGCAGTCGCGGAAATTGAAGAAATCCTGAACCGATCGTCCGAATAACAAGCCTAAGTACCTCGCACCGACCCAAACCACTCGATTTGTTTGCGAGGACAAAAACTCCACCCCCGTTCATCGCAATGGGCTTCGATCCAACTCGAACGAGCGTCTAGTTCTTCTTCATGCCGGCCCTGTGGCATTAAAAGGACCCGCCGGGGATCGACGGTGGGAAAATCAGCCAGGAATTGATCCACTTCCTGCAAATCGTCAACGCGGTCGATTACAAATTTAAGTTGATAATTGTATTGTGCCATCAAGGTACGGAGCACTTCTGGCTGGTAACGTTCCCTTTCGTGGCGACGACTCCAATGAGGTTGCTGCAGAGCTGGCGGCCCACTACCGGAAAACTTAGGACTGATCGACATCAAATCGCACGACACGGGCAGATAGAGAGTGCCCGCAGTTTCGACCGTTATATGCCAACCGTGAGCGCGTAGTCGGTCTGCCAAAGGCAGTAATTCGGAAAACAGCATGGGCTCACCTCCTGTAAGCACCACATGCGGGCAATCCCATTCTTCGACCTGGGCAATAATCTCGTCGACTGAAATATCTTTGCCCTCAGGATGCCAGGAGCTGTAAGGCGTATCACAAAACCAGCAGCGCAAATTGCAGCCACTTGCGCGAACAAACACGCTTGGCGTACCCGTTAGCAATCCTTCACCCTGAACCGACTTGTAAATCTCTGAAATCTTCATAACAGCATTCTATCCTACCCGACTTCTCAAGCCCTGCATCTGGCTCATCGCTCTCCACCGCTCAGTTCTCACATAAATATTCTATGGGATCAACAAGTCCCGCTTCTACAAAACCCTTCCGCCGCAATTGACACGCATCACAAGTACCACATGACACACCCTCTGCACTCGGCGCATAGCAGGTATGCGTTAGCGAGTAATCGACACCCAGTTCTGTACCACGGGTGATGATCTCAGCTTTGGTTAAACGTATAAGCGGTGTATGGATCCGGAAATGAGTGGTTCCCTCAACGCCTGCTCTGGTAGCCAGATTGGCAACACACTCAAAAGCATCAATAAATTCCTGTCGGCAGTCTGGGTAACCACTGTAGTCAACCGCATTCACACCCAGAAATATATCGCCGGCACCCAAAACCTCAGCGTAACCTAATGCCAAAGACAACATGACCGTATTACGCGCCGGCACATACGTAATAGGTATGCCTTCGGACATTTGGTCCTCCGTACGTCCTTGCGGCACATCCAGATCAGCGGTCAGCGCACTACCCCCCAAAGACGCCAGGTCAATAGGCAAGACCTTGTGCTCATTCACTCCGAACGAAGCCGCCACTCGTGCAGCCGACTCCAACTCGAAACGGTGACGCTGACCATAGTCAATACTGAGCGCATGGAGTAAAAAACCTTGCTCCCTGGCAATCGCGGCAACCGTCGCTGAGTCCAATCCACCGGAAAGAAGTACGACAGCCATTTTATTGTTCAATTGATTCGTCATTGCAAATTGTATCTCCTGGCGTTACCTGGAGTCAAAAATTGCCTTTCCCCTCAATCCACGGCCTAATTTGTAAGTTTCGAAACGCCCCACCCTTTCCGTCATGACCTCATCATGGCACAATCGAAGGTCCGAAGTAAGGAGACTCCGCTAAGAACCCGGAACCTGGTGTCTCCATGTTTGATTCTCCACTGGTGATTGTTCGCTGGGGAGTCGCCCCAGAAGAGTTTATACTGAGAGCCCACCGATGAACGATTCCAATAAGCTGCTAGAAACATTCGAAAACCAGTTCCCCCAGCGCAATTACCAGATTGAAATCGTATGCCCCGAGTTCACATCCGTTTGCCCAAAAACGGGTCAACCCGACTTCGGAACTCTCACAATTACCTATACCCCAAAAGAGAAATGCGTGGAGCTCAAAAGCTTGAAAATCTATCTGCAGAGCTACCGCAACGAGGGTATTTTTTACGAAAATATCACGAATATTATCCTGGACGATCTGGTTGGTACGCTAGACCCACAGTGGATGAAAATTGTCGCAGCCTTTAACGCCCGTGGTGGCATCACTGAAAATGTCACTGTAGAACATGTTGCCAGCTAGAGGATTTGCGAGTAACCCTCCATGCCAAAACCACCTCAAGTCATACTTTCTGGCTTTGCAGACGAAGCCGCCAACCACAAAACGGCCGTGGAACAATTTGCCGCCTTTGCGGCCCTGGGACTGCAGTACTACAGCTTGCGATTTGTAGATGTCGGCAATGGCATTAAAAATGTTATGGATCTTACCAAGCGTGAGATTACCAAGCTCCGACATTTGGAAGACGAATACGGTATGAACGTCGCTTCCATTGGATCGCCTATCGGCAAGGTAAAACTTCTGGACAAAAAAGATGGTACGAAGAATCGGTACGTGCCCTTCAAGAAGTATTTGCAAACGGAGGTAAAAAAAGCCTGTGAAATGGCCCATGCTTTCGAAACGAAACTGATCCGGGGCTTTTCGTTTTATCACCCCCGGGGTACGGACCCCTGGGATCACATCCCTCAAGCGGTAGACCAGTTAGGCGCTATTGCCGAAACGTGCCATCGTAGTGACCTTACCTTTGGCTTGGAAATTGAAGCCAATCTCATAGGACAAACGGGCCCCCTGCTGGCCGAATTGCATCGCAAAGTGAACCATCCTGCAATGGTCACGATCTTTGATGGCGGCAACATCGCTTGCCAGGGTTTTAGTACGAACGAAACACTTGAGCAGTATCAGGCCATGAAACCGAGCATTGGCTGGATGCATATCAAAGATTACCGTGACCCAAATTTGCATAGTCGATCAGAACACGTGGACGAAGACAAACTAAAGAACTTCGTCCCTGCCGATATTGGCGACTCTGGACACTTACAGATTCTTCAAGACTTTGCACAAGAAATTCCTCGACTAGAACGTCGACTCCAGAAGCGTGGCATTCCCGGGGTCATTCTTGACCTGGAACCACATCTTAAGGGAGGCGGACAATTTGGCGGCTTCAGTGGCCCCGACGGCATGGCCATTGCCCTCCGGGCTCTGTGCCGCATTCTCAACTACGTGGGCATCGAATACCACCTCAAAGACTTTGAGGACCTGTGTATTGAGCGCGGGTTTTAAGACACGGGATTCAACAACTAGCACCGTGCATCCTGCCTTGGGACTGCGTACTAGTCGGTCGTTGTGTCTGCCTTGCCATCAATAGGAAGTTGCTGCTCTTCCATGGCAAGCTCCGTTGGCACCTGACGTTCCCAAGCACCTTCACGCATCGCACTTAAAAGCAAATCTAATATAATTTAGCGCCACACACGGCACCCGTGACCGCAGGCAGATTTGTCCGTTACGCAGAGTTCTCGGATACGACCCCAATGCGGTAGCGTTTTACGCCGTCGATGCTGAATATGCTAAATCTGAGGATTTTAAGGAAAAGTGTTTCATCTGAGCCGGTCCCAGGGACCGATTGAATGACAACGGCGTTTCCTCGGCTGAGCCTTCCCTGGAGAGAGCGGGAATACGAGATTTCCCGCATGACGTTAGCTGTCCACAGAAAATGACGATTTGGCATGGATAACATGAACTCCTGACTTCAGCCGTAAGTACTTATATAAAAAACACTTACAGGAAATTAACCCATTATCCAAGAGCAGGAAAAACTAACGTTTTTTAACACCCAACCCTTTCATGGATTGATACGTACTATAGTTACGTTGCATCCCCAATTGATCTCTGCCAGAGGTATCCATTGGATTTATAAGAATGGGTGGATTGTTAGAACGGGCACATGGCGAGGAGGAGACCGGAGCACCTCACGCCCTGTAGCGAACAGAGAAACAACTTACGATACGGACGCGATCCTGCAGGCACCAAACAGCTATTGTTGATTCCCCAAGGAAGTCAGGTGTCGCGACCAAGAAGTAAAGTGAAAAGACCATGGCTCGAAAAGATTCCATTAAAAAATTGCATGATGTGCTCGTCTTACGACGTGATGCTTTAAGGCAGGCTCTCGCAGGTGATCTCAGTATGCTCAAATCATTGCCAGAGCAGACAGGTGGCGATGTAGTCGATGCGGCTCTCGATGCAGCACAAGACGAAATCAGCTCCCAATTAGCAGAAGTCGAAAGCCGTGAATTGGCACAAATTGAAACGGCTTTGGAACAAATTCGTCAAGGAACATACGGCTTATGCGAAATCTGCCAGGGCAAGATTCCGTTGGCTCGCTTGAATGCTCTGCCTTATGCTTCGACTTGTATTGATTGTCAACGCACAGCAGAAACGGGCGGTGTCAATCTTACGGGGGACTGGAGTCGAATTGGAGATGTTTCTTTTAGTGATCTGGAAACCTCCTAAACCCACATGTGAGACCTCCAACTCGAAAGCGTCGCCCAATCTAATTCCAGGCGCCACATAGCCCCCTAGATTGGCCCGCTCATCGCTAGGCAGCCTAAGTCCTTTCCTCAATAAATCCTTTCCTGAACAGACCTTCTCCTGAACAGGGGGGCTTTCCTGAACGGACCTGTGAGGATCGCTGACAAAGCAATCGTGGGTAAAATATGCAGGCTTTGCTGTACAATTGCATGTTAACGCTTGCATGCATTTGTTTCGCAAAGTGTGCCATAAGTAATTATTCGCTTGGGGATGACCTTTGATAGCCTACAGCCATTTTCCATTTTTTGTTTCTGTCAGGTGCGTGCTGGCATTCATAACGACTATTCTGTGTTTTCTTCCGGACGGATTACTCCAGGCTCAGCAAGATACGAATGCCATCAGCACGAATACCGATCGCGAACAGCTTTTTACTGACTTGGCAAAAGATGTTGAATCACTCGACCGTGAGTTGAGTATCTACAAACGTGTCGCCCACCTGGTTTCACCATCTGTAGTTCATGTTGAAAGCACTCCCTTACCACAATATCGTTTTCGTCGCGATGTTGAAGAAGCCGGATCGGGAGTCCTGGTACGTTATCGAGGCAAAGACTACGTCCTCACAAACCGGCATGTTATTAAACATTCACAAGAAGACCTCATTTGGCTGGAATTGAATGATGGCCGTCAAATCCAACCTACGCACATCTGGAGCGATGGTGATACAGACATTGCTGTCATGGCAATCGAAGCAAATAATTTAATGCCTGCTCGGATCGGCAATAGCGATCAAGCAGAGATTGGCGATATTGTCTTAGCATTTGGTAGCCCCTTTAATCTGCGCCGGAGTGTGACACGCGGCATCATCAGTGCCAAGGGGCGCTCGAATCTCGACCTGGGCGATGGCGAAGTCGTCTACCAAAAATTCTTGCAAACGGATGCGGCTATCAACCCTGGAAATAGTGGCGGCCCACTGGCTAACTTGCGGGGCGAAATCATTGGCCTCAATACGGCAATCGCAAGCAATTCAGGAGGTAATGAGGGTATTGGTTTTTCGATCCCAGTGAACGTTGCTGTGCGTATTATGCGCCAGCTCATTGAGAATGGTCGCGTCGAACGAGGTTTCCTTGGCATAACACTCGATGGCAGCTTCGATTCTGATTCAGCCCGTTTTGTCGGCCTCAATCAATTGCAGGGTGCTCGCATCAAAGGCATTACGGCCAAATCGCCAGCAGCCGAATCGAATTTACTCGTCAATGACATTATTCTAAAATTCGACAGCATGGAAATTGAAAACGATCAACATTTAATCAATCTTGTGAAGCGTACTGAGATTGGCCGAAAAGTCGAACTGGTCATCTTCCGTGATCGACAGCATAAGACAGAATACGTTCAGATTGGTCGAATAGAAGACTTTGTCGGAAAGATCGAAAACCATTAGGTATACGCCGTATGGCATCGGCCATAACTTTGACGGACGGAGTTGGTGGTGCAATTCAGCCACATGCAGATTGGCGCCACATAAGCCATCGGTGCCAAAAAGTTGTCTTCCGTCGCTTCGCAAAGGTTGGTCGGGATCAGCGGCTCCGATCCGTGGCCAGCGATCGGGGTCAAGCCGCTCAACAATGGCTTGGACATTGCGGGAAGCCTGATCGGGCATGACACTGCCCCCCGTGGCAGTCACCGCTACAACTTCCAAACGTGGGTTACCAAAGGCCAGACACATCGCCATCGTGTCGGCAATGCCGCGGTCGGCGTCTAAGATCACTTTCCTCGCCATTGGGCTTCTTGCCGATTTAGAGCTGAGAGGAGACCAGTCATATCCTAGGAAGCTCGGCGAATCAGAACAAGAGAATTCAGCAGGCAAGGCCAGGCCCGTATATTTCGTACGTTCCAGCCAGGGAAGCCGCAGAATCTATATCCAATTGGCCTACCCCAGTCATGCCCCAGCTTCAGCTGGCAATTCTTAGCATTTCTGGATACAAATCGACAATTCCTGATTTCCACCTCATGGCTTCTCCATTCCAGCGGAAGAGTTCCCTACATCTCGGCTAGCAATCCAGGTAGAATAACACGTTTCAAACGTTAACTTTCAGGAATCCTCCGAACGTATGAATCCCTCATTTTTAAGTATACTTGGCCGCATATCGGCAGGAGAAAATCTGTCGCGTGACGAAATGACCTTGGCCATCGACCAAATCATGTCGGGGAGCTGCGAAGCTGAACAGATTGGCTTATTTCTTACCGCATTGGCAGCCAAAGGCGAAACACCCGTAGAGGTTGCCGGCGCAGCTGCGGCTATGCGTGCGCATATGACTCCCATTCAAAGTCAACATCCTCAGCTGCTTGACACCTGCGGCACCGGTGGCGGCGGTAGTACAACATTTAACATCAGCACATCTGCCGCACTCGTCATCGCTGCAGTGGGTGTACCTCTCGCAAAACACGGCAATCGAAGTGTCACCAGCAAAAGCGGCTCCGCCGATGTACTGGCCGCCTTGGGTGTCAATATTTCAGCCAATGTGGCTCAGGTTGAACATTGCCTCGACCAATTGGGCATTTGCTTCTGTTTTGCACCACTCATGCATCCTGCCATGAAACATGTGGCGGCAGTCCGAAAACAACTGGGAATCCGTACGATCTTCAATTTACTTGGTCCGCTTGCAAATCCAGCACATGCGACCCACCAGCTACTTGGTGTTGGTCTTCCGGAGCTACGACCACTGGTTGCAGCTGCACTTTGCGAACTCGGAATCGAACGAGCACTCGTCGTCAGCGGGCAAGACGGCCTGGGAGAAGTCACTCTCGCCGGAAGTACCCAAGTCACTCAAATAGAAAATGGCGAATTAACGCATTTTGAATGGCAGCCGTCAGACTTTGGATTGGAGGTAGCGCCTCTCCATACGATTCAAATAAGCACGCCTGACCAAAGCGCCGAAATAATCCGTAATGTGCTGGCCGGTCAACCTGGACCTGCACGCGACATTGTCGTCCTCAATGCAGCAGCAGGCCTGATTGCCGCCAGACATTGTGTGTCACCTACAGAAGCTGCCGGGCAAGCTATTGAAGCCATTGATAGTGGTCGTGCGTCTGAGCGACTTCGCCAATTAGCAGTCTTGTCTCACCAAGAAGTCGCATAAACACGAAAGTTCCCTTTGTCTCGTCAACTCGTCAGCCGCAATATTGCGGGCAATTTGATTTTCCTGGGTACGGGCACCTCAGTCGGCGTGCCCGCAATAGGCTGTGGATGTGCCGTTTGCACGAGCAAGAATCCCAAAAATCGGCGTACACGCTGCGGCCTGGTGCTGGGTCTACCTGAGGGAAATTTACTAGTCGATACTCCTCCTGATCTACGAGAACAGTTGCTGCGAGAGCAGATTGGTATTATCCATTCTGTACTCTACACGCACGAACATGCAGACCATATTTTTGGACTCGACGACTTACGATTAATGCAATTCTACCTGGGAGGGCCAGTCCCTCTTTATTGCGAACCTACTGTCGAAGCCCGCATACGAAAGTCTTACGATTATGCTTTCCAGGCACCAGAGGGACTCCATCGAGGTGCCTTGCCACAATTGCAAATCCATTCAATTGGCCTGCTGCCCCTCGATATTTTGGGGTGTGAAATCCAACCTGTGAGGCTTCACCACGGTCCGCATTTTCAAGTACTTGGCTTCCGATTTGGCAATGTGGCTTACTGTACCGATACGAATGCAATTCCTCCCGAAAGCATGAAAAAACTACACGATTTAGATGTACTGATTTTAGATTGCTTGCGACGCGAACCCCACGCGACTCACTTTAGCCTTACAGAAGCTTTGGCAGTAGCGAATGAACTCTCTCCCAAAAAGACTTACCTGACGCATATTTCTCATGACCTGGAACAGGAGGCCATTAGTAGAGATCTGCCGCGGGGAGTGGAAATAGCCTATGACGGATTAGTCCTACCTCTTTCTTAAGTCATTCTCCATAACGCCACCCTTTTTCCCCAAGCAAACCCTCCATCACCCTAGGGCGATCGAGAAAAAATCCCTGGGGCAGCACTCCTGTCGTTTTTCATTCGCTAGCCGCTTACCCCCTGAAGGAGCGCAGCGACTGAAGGATCTGGTTTCTAGTAGAGTTCGTGTCACCAATTTGGCGAGCATAAGCCCTCGTGCCGACACAAAAAGGGACCTTGGCTTAAGAGATCGCATGCCTCACTCAGCTGGAGGCCAGATTCCTCGGTCGCTGCGCTCGGTCGGAATGACAAATGTGGGTAATGACAAGCCCCTACCCCCTTCCCACAAGTAGGGAGGGAGATATTTTGACCGACAGTTGTAGGGTGCGCGCAGTGTAACGCTCCTTCTAAAGCAACTTTCGATTTTATGTGATGTTGTAGCCGCAGTTTAGGTAGGTGGCGCTCAGATCGTCGGGCGTTATCTTTGGTAGGACTGCCCCCACGGCTTCGATGGCTTCTACCGCCGCGGCCGATTTATGGCTGGAAAGATTGTCCCTTGGATGAACCCAAACTCTAGTAGCATTCCAGTCCGGAATAAAAGGTAAGTTGCTCTAGTTTTGCAAGCATTCAAATCACTATCTAGCAGTCGTTGCAGCAACTGGATTGTGTGAAAGCATATCCAGATAATCGAGGGCGATGGATAAGACCTCCTCATTATACGATGCTAAGGGGTGATTTGGAGCGAGTGGAAATACGGGACGATCCTCTTCCTGCATTTCATCAAATATCTCTTCCTGATCTTTGTCAGCGTTCACCTCTTCTCTCTCAGCCAGATGCTTCTCCAAATTGAGGGTGACGGTCGCCTCTTCCAAACTATCCAAGTAACGCTTGATTTTTTCACGCTCTTTGACAAAAAATTCGGACTCTTCACATCGCTGAGCAGAACGTTGTTTCAGACTATCAAGCAACTTGGCATCTGCCGCGTGGTACTGCTCATGTGGCAACGGATCAACACGATCAAATTCCAGAGCATAATCCAATTCCGATTCTCCGATGCCTTCCCAATGTGTTGTACGGTAGGGCAATTCAATATCTGCCACGACACCTCGACTTTGTGTGCTAGCGCCACCCGGTAGATAGAATTGCTGAATCGTCATTTTCAGAGCACCGTAGTTCGGAGGCCTTACACGCGAAATATACTGCCCCAAATTCTTAAGCTCCTGAACAGTTCCTTTACCATGCGTAGCGTGGTCACCCACTATAATGCCTCGGCCATAATCCTGAATCGCACCCGCAAATATCTCACTGGCACTCGCACTAAACTTGTTAATTAGTACGACGAGGGGGCCTGACCATACTTGCCCCGCCTCGGGGTCTTCGTAAGGCTGCACCTGACCCGCCATTCCCTTCACCTGCACTACGGGTCCCTGGTCGATAAATAATCCTGTTGCAGCTACAGATTCTGGCAGTGAACCTCCACCATTGAATCGCAAGTCGATCAAGACCAAATCAACTCCTTGTTGATTGAAATCTTCCAGTAGTCGGCGCATATCACGCGACGTGCTTTTGAAATTTGGATTGCCCGCTCTTCGACCATCCATATCCATATAAAAGCTGGGTAAGCTGATCACTCCAATTTTATAGACGCTACCGTCAGCTGCTCCCTGCTGCTCAAGAATTTCTCCTGTAGGGGATAAACCTTCGCCGTCCTGATTTTTTTTCACGCTTTGGGGAGAGCGTTCCAAAACGGTGCTACGCGCTTCACTGTCTTTTAGTTCAATCTGGGCGCGTGTGATGTCAAGAATTTTTCGCCCAGACTTATCCGCAGGATCTATTTCTAACCGAACAATGGTTCCGGGTTCTCCACGGATTAATTGAACAACATTATTGATCTTCATCTCAACAATGTCGACGAAATCTCCACTTTCTTGAGCAACGCCCGTAATGACATCGTCAATCTTTAAGCGGCCATCCTTGTCGGCTGCCCCACCCGGTATAATTCGCTTCACTATCGTCTCACCATACTTAGACTGAAGTGAGGCACCTATTCCATTGAGCTTAAGACCCATCTGAATAATAAAGTTATCAAGCGTGCTCGGCGACATATAGCTGCTATGGGGATCAAAACTCATCGTCAGAGCACTAAGGAATAGCTCCAGGAGCTCATCATTGTCTGTCTGCTCCCAATTCCGAAGAATACTTCGATAACGCTTATGCAGCTTCTCAACAGCCTCTTCGGGCGAGGTTTCGTCGGCAATTAATCGAAGCATGTCAAATTTGACACGTTTACGCCATCTTTCGTTTGCTTCGGCTTCGTCCATTGCAAAGGACATCTTTTCAGGATCGCGTATCATATCTTCATCTATTTTAAAATCATGCTCGACATCCACTTGTTGCTGAGCAACCAGAATACGCTCCTGAACACGTTGCAAAAAACGGTCAAAAATACGCTTTGCCAATCGGACGTCACCTTTTTTCACGTAGTCGTCAATCTGGAATTTTTCTTTGGAAAATTCGTCAACGTCACTTTGGTAAAAGAACAACTTGACCGGATCAAGAGTGTCAATAAATTTGTCTAATGTGCGACTTGACACCTCATCGTTCACATGTATTTCTGACAGATGAAATTTATCCATCCAAGCTGACACGAGAATAGCAATCCGGTGATCGTCTCCATCCGGGGCGTTGGGTCGTGCCCATGCAACGGGCGCGAACGAACCTGCAGCAAATACTGCCAGAAGCAATGCGCCACATGGGAAGACGCGGGAGCCTCTTTGCGAGGTTTCACCCAAATGGACAGCTTTCATAACAACCCCTCTCTCTATCACTTTTTAGATCTACGATCAAAGATGAAATACTAAAACATGACTGCATAAGGCCTGTAAAAAAACCTGAATTCAAAACCTGAATTCCAGCCTTCATACTCACTTTGAACCGGGACGCACGGCAAGCCGACGTAATAGTAACGCTAGTGACCTAAAGGGGCAAGATCGACGGGCTGGTTAGAAATACGCAATTTTTTACTGGTAAACCACTTAGCTCACTACGCACCGCAATGCAAGCAAGTTCACTCACAGGCGGTTTTTCGGCTAGCGTCTCTCCTCGTCAAGCTGAGGGCTAATTGCCAGTCCGTAGGAAATCAACTCAAAAGTACTCCAACGCGTAAGTTGCCGCTGGCTATCAAAATCGGACGACCAGGCGGCCACCTCTCCCCCAGGAACTGTGGGAGCCAGGAATGTAACACGCAAGCTATTGCCTTTGGCCCGCCGTCGGGTGGTACGCTGACTACAACACATAGTCATCTTCCCTTCGATCACAAAGGGAATGGTTGATGCGATGACCTCTACCTGCTCTTCCACCGGCTGTGCCTGGCTATCATCCTGGATTTCTTTGGAATCCCTGCGAATGACAAAAGGATAGCGCTGAGGACTGTAAACAATTCGATCTACCATTTGACGTGAATCGTCAAGATAGCGTAGTTCCCAAATTTCGCATTCAACCTCTTCACCTTCGTACGAAATTATTTGGTTCTCTTTTTTTTGCATCCCCGTAATCTCACCAGCTCTATTGGTCGCAAGTTTCAATACACGCTGTTTCCAATCACCCACAATGCGTTTACCAATAAGATCAACGGTTGCTTGCAAATCCAAAGAATAGGTTTCCTCGGATTTCGCTTTGAGAATCTCTTTCTGGGTGGTAACACTACGATTTATCACCTTACCACGAGAATTAAAAGTTTCAGTTGTGATACGCACCTCACGCCAAGCGCCAGGTTGAAAATTGGCCCAGGCATGCTGTTCAGCAGGCAGCATAAAACGAGCAGGCGTTTGCTGTTGCTTCGCCCCTTCTGCAGTCGCTTCCTCACCACCTGCACTCGACTCTGAGACCGGTCGAGCATCTCCAGTCTTCGCATTTGTTGTTGACGTAACTACCGACTCTTCCTTCGACTCTTGCGCATACACAGACTGGTCAAAACATGTCGGGGCATTGCTGAACAGCAACAAGAAAACCAACAATATCAAATTGCGCAAATGCCGAAACATACAGATATTCAATCCGGAAAATTTATGGGCCACGGATAATTATATTAATTCATAATAGTTTGCAAGCGGCCGGTTGCTAGCCCACATATTGCAAAGATGATTTAAGCATTCAGAAAAGCTTCTATCAACGGTTGATCCCAGCGGGGAAAAACCGAACGCAAATCGATCCAGACCACATCGTCTTCCACACGCACCACCACCCGTGGCAAGGTTTTTTCTAAATTGCGAACGAAATGCTCAATTGTCAGGTTTGCAGGCTTCAATTGGATTGCCCAAGCAGGTCCTGCCAATTGCATTGAATCACTTGCAAACCATGTCGATTGTGCGGAAATTGGCACAGCCTCAGATACGGACGGTCCCTCAGCAATCAAGGTCGCCATTCGATGGCAGCGCTGTTTTAAGTTATCCTGAGGAGTCGACAGAAGTTGCCAGACAGGAATTTGATGAGCTACCTGGTCTGGCCTACGATACACTGCCAATGTGGCAATCAGAGCCACCAACTGCAATGCATCCGCTGCGGCGCTATCAGCCCAAGCATGGTGCCGGAGGGCTTCTACTTGCTTTTCGTGCCCTAGAAGGATTCCACATCCTGGTCCCCCTAACAAACCGGCTCCATCGCAGACAATCAAATTAGCGCCTGCTTGGAGTCGTGAAGACAAGGTACACACGGGGAGATATCCATATTCCTTAGGATCCACCAGGCCCGCATATTCCGCCAGATCCGCCGTTGTTTCTTGAACGAGTCTGGTTGCAAACTGATAGCTGTGTACTACCCATGCAGACTCGGCTCCGGTCAAATCGCACAAGAGAGCACACGCCTGTTCCTGCAATCCCGTTCGCTCAAAGAATTCTCCGGCCAGACGAAGTTGTTCCTGCACTGCGCAATCAGCCATGGGCATCTGCCACCGTGTTGAACAGATGACTCCCGTGGCATTAATCGCAGGAGTCATGTGATCCGATCGTCCCATCAGTCGTTGGGCCAACCTTTCGGCTATCTGGCTAAGTGATGGCATCGTGGCATCTTCGGATGCTTCGCGCCAACCTGTTTGCAATTCGGTCAAAAAACCCGTCGCACGTTGTGCAATGGTACTTTGATTGACACGTTCCACAACCTTCTCGACTGCCGGATGTTGAAGCAATTCGCTGACTGAAGGCAATTTAGGAAAATTGGGATCTGATTTCATGGCAGGTCCTGAAATGTCGGTTAGCCCGCAAATTTCATTCGATTCGAAGCGAAGTGGTCTATTCCACCAACAAAGTTACCACTAAAGGGATACTCTGCACAAGAATACCAAGAGAACCGCTGTCCAGGGCGAACCCGCACAGTTTAGATGGGTGCGAGTCCCCCATCCTACGGTTTGGTTGGCTAGAACCGGCTTCTACCAGGCAGGCTTATTCCGTGCCCCGTATTCCCACATCGCCTGGTGAGGGAAAAGGATCTCGGTCTACCTGCTGCAAAATCTTTCGCTGATCGCTTGTAGTCTGCAAGCCAGGTAAGGCCGCTGCAGAGAACCAGGACTGGCAACCAGAGGTAACACATAAAGCCAGAAGAACCAACAAGTTGCCAATCCCAAACAATGTCGCTTGAGATAAAGGAATATTCTCCATGCTTATGTCCTAAGGATCAATACGAGGCTGAGACATCCACTCACCAACCGTTTGCGGTGCTGCTGGCTCGGGAGAGCGACCAATCAACTTTTGCAGAAACGATTGCTTGGGCAGCGTTGTTGTGGGTGGAGTATTCGTCGAAGGGTTACTACTCTTTCCAAAGGAAAGCATTTCTTTGGTACCTTCCCATGCTTTTTTAGATCCAGCCGTAACTTTCTGATACCCTGCATTCACGGGACTCATCATCTTCGAAAAGTCCGGCATGGTCGCCTTGGGCGTGGTAATCTTTGGCATGGTGATCTTTGGCATGGTGATCTTTGGCATGGTGATCTTTGGCATGGTTATTTTGGGCCAGCTTGTCTGCTCCACTTCGGCTGTAGACTGCCCTGCTGTGACATCACCTCCAGCTTGCTGAACACCATTTGCGGGAGATGGCGGCAGCGCCGGAAGTATCTGTGCATCGACTGGAGCGGATTGAACTACCAGCAAACAACAGCTAACAACCATGCCAAATAAAACTTGTGAGGACACCATTTTTTGCCTCTCATCCTTGGGGTACAGAAAACGCACGGATTCAAACAGTCTCATTTTTCTTGATCCTACGACTCATTGGGGGGCAGAGTGTTTCAAATCTGATGACCAGAGTCCAGAGTAGTTTTTGTTAGTATTGCTGTCATATTTGGCTCTGATATTTTGCCTGAGGGGCTGATTGTTACTCAAGTCACGATTGAATAGTATATTGGACGTCGCCACGAACCCCACTTATGGATATCGAAGAGGACAACCATTGGCATCTTTCAAGCAAAAAATCGGTTTTATCGGCTCCGGCCGTATGGCAACTGCCCTGGCGCGCGGCTGCGTACAGTCTGGGCTAGTTGCTGGTGAAGATGTGCTAGCAGCCGATCCCCACGAAGAGGCCAAACAAGCTTTTGCCGAACAGGTTGCCGGTGCGCAATTGGTAGATCATCGAGAGGTGCTCGCAAAAGCAAATTTAATCGTCTTAGCTGTCAAACCACAGGTGATGCCTGAGGTTCTTACACAAATTGCTGGCGATGTTGCTGAACGCCACATATTCGTGTCGATTGCCGCTGGAGTGACCCTGGAAAAAATTGCGTCACAACTGCCACCCCAAACAAGATTAGTGCGCGTGATGCCCAATACGCCTTGTCTTATTGGTATGGGGGTAAGCTGCTATAGTCTTGGCCCCACTGCCTTACCGGATGATGGCAAAGCCGTTCAGAAAATCCTGGAAAGCGTGGGACAAGCCTATGCCGTTGAAGAAAATAAATTGGACGCCGTAACGGGTCTCTCGGGTTCCGGGCCGGCATTTGTCTATACGTTAATCGAAGCACTTGCCGAGGGCGGCGAATCCTCAGGATTGCCTGCTGACCTGGCAGGAGAATTGGCTGCTCAAACCGTACGCGGGGCAGCCGAGATGGTACTCACAACCAGAAAGTCTCCATCCGAACTACGTAATCAAGTCACTAGTCCTGGCGGTACGACTTTGGCTGGTCTGGAAACGCTGAAAGAGCAACAGGGTGCTGAGGCATTTCGTGCGGCTGTTACGGCTGCAACCAAACGATCCAGGGAACTTGGAAAATCCTAGAGAGAAGAAGCATGTCGATTCTTTGTCGTGTCGATGATAAGCTGGTACCCCTTTATCGGGTGATGTGGGTTGCGGCAACGCCCCATTTCTGCGGTGAGGAAGACTGCCAGCGCGAAGGCTGCTATGAGGTGCGTCTCGAACATGGAGAATCTGTTTGGGCAAATGACAACGATCGCAGCAATATGCAAGAACAACTAGAACTATGGCAAGGAGGCTTGGGACCCACCGATCCGGATGATTCTTCAGAAGGTCAATGGTAGGCAATAATACACGCAAGCGTTTAAAGCAGGGAGACCAAGGCAATGGACAAAAGTTCTGATGAACTGCATTGGCGGGAAACGTACTTCATACTCTTCCCACAAGACTGCAGACCCACGATTCAACAAGTGCAGAAAGCACTCGCTGCCGCAAACGCGAGGTATCAAATTAAAAACCCGGCAGCTGACGAAACGGGCCTATTGCAATCTGTCTTTGTCGAATCCGCAGAAGACCATGCAGCAGTCGAAATCAGTTACGAAGTGGGAGATGCGGTCATCGAACAGAATCTCACCTGGGCCAAAGAGCTGCAATCACAAATACCGGCAGAGAAATTACAACAAATGATGATTGCTGATGCCCGCTTGGATTTGGCCCATTATGAGCGTGTGCCTTCCGCAAATGCCGATTCCCCGGTTGATACGGCTGCTTTTGGTGGTGAATTTGATGACGAATTGGGCGCCGAAGAGGATGTCTTTGATATGCTTGACCCCACTTGCCTGCTGACCGTTGTTGATACTCTGGCCGAATTAACGGGCGGCTTGACCATTGACCCTGCATCCGGCGAAATTTTGAACTAAGATTACTTGAAGGCAACAATCCAATCGTCTGGCCGTTGCCGGGATAGAAGAGGTGCAATCGCAATTCTGCGACACCTTTCCTCATCACGTACCTTTATCCGACAATAGATTCTTCATGCTTGCTAAAGAACTGAAACCGGGCGGCATCGTGCTGCACAACGACTCCCCACATATGGTGGAAAATGTTAACGTCCAATCCCCATCCGCACGGGGCGGTGCTACGCTCTACAAGTTTCGCGCCAGGAATCTGGTCACGAAACAAAAGGCTGATTTTACTTGCAAAGGAACGGACAATTTGGACGAAGCCGATTTCCAACGTCGCGAAGTCACTCTGATGTACGCTGATGCAGATCAGGTCCATTTCCTTGACGCCGAAGATTACAACCAATACTCAATTCCCAGCAATGACATCTCCAGTGAAATGCAATACGTCACCGAAGGTCTACAAGGCATGTTGGCCCTGGTTTATAACGACGAATGCGTGGGCCTGCAACTTCCAGCCACCGTCGAATTAAAAATTGTCGAGTGCGACCCGGGTGTCAAAGGCAATTCGGCGACATCCCGTAATAAACCTGCAAAACTCGAAACGGGGCTCTCCATTCAAGTACCCGAATATCTTAAGCAAGAAGAAGTCGTTAAGGTCGACACCCGAACGGGTGATTTTCTAGGCCGCGCCTGACGCAGTGCCATTGCTGTCAATGGAACCGGGATCGTTCCGACGTTTTGTCCACCAACGAGTGTTCCCAGCAACTTGTCGGGTTTACGTATAGCATCCAGCTTTCAACAGGACGTAGCCGAACATGCCTTATTGAATAACAGCTGCGAAGAAAATCAACACGCCTTTATCCACTGTGGATAGGAAGCTACGTGAAAACCAATATTGCTCTAGAGCCCGATTATTTCTTCCGTTTCGATATCAAAGCTGTCTCAACAAAAAAAATCCGGTTTCTTTGACCACACCTGCTTATCTCCATAGCGAAACTACTGTCTAGAGATTCCAGCAATCGATGGGCCCGTTATTTAGAAAGTGAGCCACTTTTGCCAAAAAAATTGCCTTAAAACAACTGCTTTTGACGTGTAGCCGGTTTGGTCTTAGTCTGCCGCGTTTTTCTTTGCCGCGTTGATTTCTTAGGTGTCTTTTTCTTCGTTGACTTCTTGGCGTGCTTCTTTGGAGTCGAACTTTTTGCCGCTTTCTTTTTTGTGGGGCCAGCAGTCTTCTTTTTGGGTGATTTCTTCACCACCTTCTTCTTGGCTGGTTTCTTTTTGGTCGTTTTCTCCTTAGAGACTGCAGTTCGCTTTTTAGTGCTTTTCGCCGCCTTTTTCTGGGTAGTTTTTACAGCGGAAGATTTCTTAGAAGATTTCTTAGAAGATTTCTTAGAAGATTTCTTGGAAGATTTCTTGGAAGATTTCTTGGAAGATTTCTTGGAAGATTTCTTGGTTCGCTGGCCACTGAAAATACCATCCCAATTGTCTGAATACTTTTGATTGGAACCAACTCGAACAACGCTCATCGCTAGGATTCTCCGTCTATTAACTTTCTAAATTAAATTGGAATGTAAAAACTCCACACCTATTGATTTTCATCATCAAATTCCAAATGGCCTCATGGCGTTTTCGTAAGCCTGTACTCCTACAAGCTAAATTTAACTCTGCTGTAGCTTCTTATAACGAAAACGCTGTGGTTGGTCTGCGTCCACACCAAGCCTTTCGCGACGCTCTCGCTCATATGTTTCGAAATTGCCATCGCACCAGTGAGCGTAGCCGTCTCCTTCAAAGGCCAATATATGGGTCGCCAATCGATCTAAAAACCAACGGTCGTGACTCACGACCACGGCACAGCCGGCAAAATTTGCTACCGCCTCTTCCAGGGCACGCAACGTATCAACATCAATATCATTCGTTGGCTCGTCGAGCAGGAGTACATTCGATCCACGGCGAAGCAGCTTAGCCAGATGGACACGATTTCGTTCCCCTCCAGAAAGCACACCTACTTTCTTTTGCTGATCGGTTCCCGTGAAATTAAAACGTGAAACGTATGCCCGTGAATTCATCGATCGCCCACCCATATCCAGAGTGTCATGCCCTCCGGATATTTCGTCGTACACTGTGTTCTCGGCGACCAGGTCATCCCGCGATTGATCAACGTATCCCAGCTCTACGGTCGAGCCAATTTTCAATTCCCCCCCATCGGGTTCTTCCAGCCCCATGAGCATGCGCAACAAAGTCGTTTTGCCAGCACCATTGGGGCCAATAATTCCCACAATGCCACCGGGTGGCAGGCGAAAGTTGACATTTTCCATGATCACCCGATCGTCGTACGACTTGGTGAGATTCTCTGCCTCGATAACCCTATCCCCTAGTCGCGGCCCTGGGGGAATCTGGATTTCGAGTTCGTCAGGTCGATCTTCAAATTGCTCCGATGCCATTTTGTCATAGGCTTGCAAGCGGGCTTTGCTTTTTGCCTGTCGCGCTTTCGGGGCCATGCGGACCCACTGGAGTTCTTGTTTCAGCGATCGTTGACGCGCACTTTCTTTCTTTTCTTCTTGGGCCAGACGTTTGGCTTTTTGATCGAGCCAAGACGTGTAGTTGCCTTCCCAGGGAATTCCCTGGCCACGGTCAAGCTCTAGAATCCAACCCGCAACATTGTCCAGGAAGTAACGATCATGGGTCACCGCGACAATCGTACCCGGGTACTCTGCCAAATGACGTTCCAACCAGGCTACGCTTTCGGCATCAAGATGGTTTGTGGGTTCATCAAGCAGTAGCAAATCGGGCTTTTCCAAAAGGATCTTGCAGAGAGCCACGCGGCGTTTTTCACCACCTGAAAGCTTTGTGACATCTGCATCGCTCGCCGGTAGGTTCATGGCATCCATGGCAATCTCGACCTGGCGATCAATTTCCCAAGCTCCTGAAGCATCGATTTTATCCTGCAACGCGGCTTGCCGATTCATCAGCTTCTCCATCGCCTCCGGATCGTCTGCCACATCGGCATATTTTTCGCCAAGCTCTTCAAATTCCTGAAGCAATGCGCGCGTCTCGGCAACCGCTTCTTCAACATTACCCTGCACATCTTTCTCTGGATTTAGATGCGGCTCCTGCTCCAGGAGTCCAACCGTAAAACCATCCGATAATCGCGCCTCACCATCGAAATCTTTATCCTGTCCAGCCATAATCCGCAGTAACGTGCTCTTGCCAGAACCATTTCGACCCAACACACCAATCTTTGCCCCCGGGTAAAAGGCAAGCCAGATATCCTTCAGCACTTCGCGCTGGTTAATCTTTTTGGTGAGGTCGCCAATCTGGTAAATATATTTTTGGGCCATAACAGCAATCCAATAACTACGAATTATGAATTTTCACGCAGACACATCAGGACGCAAAAGACACTAGAATCGGTTCCAGGAATTCTATTCCCATTCAATCGTAGCAGGCGGCTTGGAACTAATATCGTACACGACACGATTTACACCCTGGACTTCATTGATGATGCGCGTGGATATTTTTGCCAGTAACTCATAAGGTAAATGGCTCCAGTCCGCTGTCATAAAATCATCCGTATTCACACAGCGAACGGCCAATGCGTCGTCGTAGGTACGGCTGTCGCCCATCACGCCAACACTTTGCACGGGTAGCAATACGGCAAAGGCCTGGGACGTTTTGCGATAGAGTCCTGCTGCTTTGATTTCGCCAACCACAATCGCGTCTGCAGCGCGAAGCGTAGTAAGACGCGATTTGGTAATCTCTCACAAACAACGTACTGCCAGCCCTGGTCCTGGGAAGGGATGTCGCCAGATGATATCTTCAGGTAATCCTAACTGCAATCCAAGCTTGCGCACTTCGTCTTTGAACAGGTCACGCAAAGGCTCAATCAAATCAAACCCAAGTTCTTCGGGCAAGCCACCCACGTTATGGTGCAATTTGATTGTATCAGCCGGACCATCGATGGCAGCACCGCTTTCGATAACGTCCGGATACAAGGTGCCTTGGGCTAAATACCTGGCTCCGTCAATCTTGGCAGCTTCTTCGGCAAAACAATCGATGAAGGTGTGGCCTATTCGACGTCGCTTTTCTTGCGGGTCCGTAATATTCGCCAAGGCATCCAAAAATCTGTCTTCTGCTCTCACCACATGCAGGTCGGTTTTGAAGTGGTCGCTAAATTCCCGGATCACGGCAGCTTCTTCGTCCTGACGCAATAAACCATTCTCGATCAGGATGCAGGAAAGCTGCGGGCCTATTGCCTCAGCCAAAAGGGCCGCAACCACCGAAGAATCAACGCCCCCTGAAAGGCCGCAGAGAACACGGTCCGATCCCACCTTCTCTCGAATCTGTTCGATGGTTTCGGCAGCGAAATCGCCTAATTTCCAAGTGCCATGTGCACCACATACTTGATGCAGGAAATTCGCGAGTACCTTGTCGCCTTCGGGTGTATGCGTGACTTCCGGATGAAACTGCAAACCAAATATTGGCAACTGTTTATGTTTAACCGCAGCAAACGGACAGGTATCTGTACTGGCGAGCATCTCAAATGAGTCTGCAATATTGGCCACCTGGTCACCATGGCTCATCCAGACTTCGATTTGGGAATTTACACCCGCAAATAATCCTTGCGTATCATTGATCGTGCATGCTGCTCTACCGTATTCGCGTGAGGGGGCATTATCCACTTTGCCACCTAATGCCTGGCAGGCAAGTTGCATCCCATAGCAGATACCAAGAACGGGCAATCCCAGCGAGAAAATCTCCGGATCGCATTGGGGCGCATTCTCCTCGTAGACACTGGCTGGACCGCCAGAGAGGATAATGCCTAGCGGCGCAAGCTCGCGGAGCCGCTCGGCAGTTATATTGTGACGGACAATTTCGCAGTATACGTTCTGCTCACGTACTCGGCGGGCTATGAGCTGGGCGTATTGCGAACCGAAGTCGAGCACCAACACACGTTCTTGGGCCGTTCGTCGAGTAGCAGCGGCAGGCGGAGTTGCCGTCATGGTCATCAAGGCTCTCCAGATGGGGGGAAACTTGAGATTATAAGACGAGCGAGGAGCTAGGAGCTAGGGGCGGTGAACTCGGAGTACGAAGAATTCTCAAAGAAGGTGCGAGGAACACAGGAACGAGGAGCCATTTTTTGGGGAAATAGGATTTCATAGATCCGTCAATATCTGCTCCCGGACACCCCATCCAGTGTTTCAAATATGCAACACAAAGTTGCCGATTCACCACACCTGCGACTATGATGGTAATCTGGGACCTCAACGGAAACCCCTATCTGAAGGGCATTTACGACGTGCAAATCCTACTTACGAATGATGATGGCATCTACGCACCCGGTTTGGCGGCCTTGGAACGGCAGTTGCGTATGATGGGAGACGTGACCGTCGTTGCTCCGCTCACCGAGCAGAGCGGCGTAGGCCACTCCATCACCTACCTGACCCCCCTGATGGCCCGTGAAGTCTTCGACGACACCGGCCAGCGTCGTGGCTGGGCAGTTGAAGGAAGTCCGGCCGATTGCGTGAAGTTGGCAGTCGCCGAGTTGTGCCCCAAACGGCCTGAATTGGTTGTCAGCGGCATCAATAGCGGCCTGAATGCCGGAATTAATGTCCTGTACTCAGGCACGGTGGCTGCAGCCATTGAAGGAGCCTTTTTTGGTATCACTAGCGTCGCGGTCTCTTTGGAATACGATGACGCAGCGCGCTACGACCTGGCAGCCAATCAAGGAGCAACGATTATTCAGCAAATCCTCAACCAAAAAGATTCAGCAAATCATTTGTACAATTTAAATATTCCTAGTAGTGCCCTTGATCACCAAGCTGAGATTCATGTTGTGCCCGTTGCGATTGCACCCTGGGGCGAAGATTTTGAGAAAAGAAAAGACCCACGTGGTCGCAAGTACTATTGGGCCACAGGCCTGGCCCCGGACCCACCGACCAACACCGAAACCGACTTGTCTGCCCTCCGAGCTGGCCACATCACACTGACACCACTGCAATTTAACATGACCCACAGTCAAAAACTGGATCAAATGAAAAACTGGCAACTTGACCTGACACCAGCAACCCGTTAACCGACGCCGACTGGCTTTTGCAAACTGCTACAGCACCCACACCTACAGCTCCCCAAGATTATGATCAAGTCATCCAGATACTCGCTACTTTTCTCACTCCTATTCACCATGGGTTGTGAAGTGCCTGATATTGAGATCCCCACAGCGAAGACACCAACCACGGAAGAAACAGAAACGAAAGAAACACGTTTGGATATGTCCGATGTCCAGGGCGAACCGCCAAAGACGACCGCCGAACCTCGTGAATTCGTGGCTAAGGATGGCAAACAAGGCAAAAAATCCAGACAAGCGGGTGGCTATCTTGGCAATGTAGCCAGCACACGTTTTACCGCAGTAAATCAAATAAATATAAATAAGGTGAAGCACGACCTGGAACTATACAACGCCACGTATGGACACTATCCCAAATCACATCAAGAATTCATGGAAAAATTCATTCCCGACAGCGGGATGAAGCTGTCCGAATTGGAAGCAGGCGATGAATACCTGTACGACCCTAAAGATCACACACTGAAAATACATCGACCAACAATAAACGATGATACAATAAACGATGATAACGAAGCACCCTGATCCCATCATTCCCCACACCACACCCCCATTCCTTCCCTACCAAGTACTCCTCCTACGGCTCCTCTATCTTCACCCCTCGTCCCTTCGGTGTTTTTATCATGAACAACATTTACCAAAAACGGACTCTCCTCTGGAGATTGTTGCTTGCTGTTTCTCTGGTAACCGTCTTTTTTATGAGCCGTGCACATGCGGCCGAGTGCGACTGTGCTGAGCAGCCCAATCCAGAGTCCCATGCACGTGCAGCTACCCATCAGGGGTATGCTCACCAGGCCGATAGCTGGGTCTTTGCACGCAGCCGTTATACGCACGATCCGGATACGGGGGCTCGCGTAGCACAGTATCAACGCAAGGCACCCATCGAACCGCTCCCTGACCGAAGGCTGGTCACCAGTGGATACCGGCGTACACGAAACGTACTTCGCGGAGCCGATGGCTCAAGCGACACAACCTACCAGGTTCAAAGCTACGGAAACGGCCGCGGCGGACTGGATGCCGAGTGGGAGCGATTTCACGACGCCTGGCGAGGCTCCACGGTTGCAGGTGGTGAGTTTTATCAAAATGGCAATCCTTGGGGATTCGGCTACCCGGGATTTGGTATTCAGGGCTACGGTCAAGCCGGGTACGGCATGCCTGGTTACGGTATGCCAGGCTATGGTCCAGCGGGTAGATTCGCACCAGGTCAAGGCTATGGCCCACGTACCGGTCGCCCCGATGCGGGTCGACTTGATCCGGACGCGACCGATGGCTACCGGGACCATCGCCCACGCACGCCAGACCGTCGTTTCTTCAACCCCGGCTTACCACCATTCGTTGATCGCGACACGGACGAGGAATAATTAATCACGAAGATACCGTACTGGAATTCGCGTTCATCGCGTCACGGGTTGCTTGTTTCGCAGGCTCTCCACGGCGCTAATCGGTCGACCGTTGTCCAGCGGCACATAGTCGGTTAGCAACCATCGGTCCGCCTGCTTCGTCCAAGTTACCTGGACACGATCGAAATAGAACAAACGCACGCCACTACGGGTGTGGATTCCATCCACTTTTGCTTGAAATTCGCTCTGTGCCTGGAATGGCTGGAGAGACGTGTCAACTTCCACTTGTATTGATCCCGCTCCGGTGTCCTTAATTTGCACCAATGGCATCAGCACCTCTGCCTCAGAGCGCACTCGTGTCGCTGCCGGGGCAATATGGGCCAGTACGCCTGGCAAGTCGTTCTTTTCTAAAGAGCCCATGAGATCGATCGTAGTAGACTCAACCTCTTCTCCTTCAGTAACCACGACGCGCTCCACGACAATCATTAATAATGTGAAGAGCACAATCCCCACAAAAGACAATAACGCCGGTAAATTGCGACGGGCAAGAAATGCCAAACCGCAAAATGTCCCCAGCACGATGCCAAGAGCATAAATCGGTAGTGGGTTTTCAAAGAGTGTATTCACACCAAAAATTGCCGGATAGAGAGGCCGCAGACCAGAACCAATTTAAAAAACCTGTTAAAGGGTCGAATTCCTCGGNAAACTTGACGCAATAAGGGTTTTGAAATGGGTTCTAGTACGTTTATGAGACTAAAGAATCATTTTCTCAGCTTGGGAAGATCTTTTGACCATGAATTGTTCGCGAACAAGCAGTGCCAGGCAAATAAGAAATATGGCACCTAGAGTCATGGCCAGGGGAGTCAGCGGAATTTTTGTCCGACCAGGTTCCGAATACTGCGGNACATTTGGTGTCGTTTTGCGTCCTGAAGCATCAACTTCTGTTTTCATGCCCTGGGCAACTGCCAACCGCGCTTGAGCTTTTTTCTCAAGGCTGGCCTGCCGATGGCCATATTTACCACCCGTAGCCAATAAGGCCACCAGCCCTACCGCTGAAAATAATCCAAACCACAGCCAAGGCGAATCGCTNATGGGATGCTGTCTGGTCATCTCTTTCAACCCGAAAAATATTGGTTTGAGCTGCTACAGCCTTAAAGGCTTTCGTCTGAATCGATTTAGCATTTGGCAAACAAGGGACCACCGTATTGGGCGGCCGCGCCGAGTTGTTCTTCAATCCTGAGAAGCTGGTTGTATTTGGCCATGCGATCCGAGCGTGATGCACTGCCTGTCTTGATTTGCCCTGTTTGTAAAGCAACGGCCAAATCGGCGATGGTAGCATCTTCTGTTTCACCACTGCGGTGGCTCGTGACACTTGTGTAACCAGCACCGTCTGCCAGACGTATGGAGTCGATCGTCTCGGTGAGAGTACCAATTTGGTTGACTTTGATGAGAATACTATTAGCGATTCCTTCATCAATACCACGCTGCAGACGTTCGACATTGGTTACAAACAGATCGTCTCCTACCAACTGGCACTTGCTGCCAATTTTTTCGGTCAACTGCTTCCAGCCATCCCAGTCGTCTTCGTCACAACCATCTTCGATGGAACAGATTGGATACTTTTCGACCCAAGTGGCCAGCAAATCGACCATGCCGGTGGAATCCAGTTGCTTGCCATCAATCCNGTAAACCTTCTTGTCCGAATCGTAAAACTCGGTCGCCGCACAATCCATGGCAAACCAAACTTGCTCACCTGGCTTATATCCGGCCTTTTCGATCGCCGTGAGGATAATGTCGAATGCTTCTGCATTGGCACCCAGGTCAGGGGCAAAGCCACCTTCGTCACCGACGGCCGTGTTGAGTCCTTTGTCGCTAAGCACTTTCTTAAGATGGTGAAAAATCTCGCATCCGCAGCGCAACGCTTCACTAAAATTATCAAACCCCAGAGGCATCACCATAAATTCTTGAATATCAACTGAATTGTCGGCATGNTCGCCACCATTAAGAATATTCATCATGGGTGCTGGGAGCAATCGAGCATTCGAGCCTCCCAGATATCGAAATAAGGGCAACTCGCAAAATCGGGCTGCGGCCTGAGCATTGGCTAGTGAAACACCAAGGATGGCATTGGCACCAAGATTCTTTTTATTGGAAGTGCCATCGAGTGTGAGCATTTGTTGATCTACAGCAATCTGATCAAGGGCATCCATGCCAATCAATTCGTCGGCAATTTTCTCGTTGATATTGGCAACTGCTTGCAAGACGCCTTTGCCCATATAGGCCTCACCCCCATCGCGTAACTCCCAAGCTTCGTGCGCACCCGTACTGGCTCCGCTGGGAACGGCAGCAGTCCCCACAGTCCCATCCGCAAGAGTCACATCAACTTCGACAGTAGGGTTTCCGCGGCTGTCCAAGATCTGTCGGCCATGAATATCAACAATCGTGCTCATTGCGGGGGTATCCTTTTTCTTTCCGTTTCGTAGTAAATACGTGCCGTCTGCTTGCTTTGCAAAGCCCCTCATTTTAGGTGACTAGGACGTGCTGTCGACCCGTCAGCGGCAAACTTCTTCTTAGAATCTACGCATACAAACTTCTCCAACNGCTCGGTTTTTCGAGGGTTGCAGTCTCAGCCGCATGCGTGGGTAAAAAAACCAACAGACCCGCCTCCCTCGCAGATGTACGATTGCTGGTGAACTAGGCAATCTGATAGTATGGCTGTCCCAACTAGTACGCTTAAAGATGTCATTACAAGGGAGCATTGAGTGTCCGAACAACATGATNATCTGGTAAATATAAGTATGCCCAAGAGTAACTATCANAAGACNCCAGCCTCCTTGGATGTGATGGNTGTCGAGCAAGCAGTGCGCGACCGTTATGGTGCAGCTGCCCAAGCCGCTGAATCGGCACTCTGCTGTCCCGTNGATTATGACGNCAGGTATCTGGAAATTATTCCGGCTGAAATCATTGAGCGCGACTACGGCTGTGGCGACCCCTCAAAGCATATCCAAGCAGGTGAAACCGTACTTGATCTTGGAAGCGGAGGTGGAAAAATATGCTACATCGGTGCGCAAGTCGTTGGCTCCGAGGGTCATGTGATCGGTGTCGATCGCAATGACGATATGCTGGATCTGGCACGCAAGTACCAAGACCAGATTGCCGATTCCTTGGGCTACGCAAATGTCGAATTTCGCAAAGGAAGCATTCAGGATCTCGCCCTCAATCTCGAAAGTTTTGAGACCTACCTGACTGCCAATCCGGTTCAGTCCAGTAGCGACTGGTTGCGTGCGGAGGCACATGCTGAAAAGTTACGCACCACTGAACCACTGATTGAGGATGATTCCATCGATGTTGTCGTTTCAAATTGCGTACTCAATCTGGTCGACAAAGCGGATCGCAAACAGTTATTTGCCGAAATATTTCGAGTTTTAAAACGAGGCGGACGAGCCGTGATCAGCGATATCGTTTGTGATGAGCCCGTGCCAGAGCATTTGCAAAACGATCCCAATCTTTGGAGCGGTTGCATCAGTGGGGCTTTTTTGGAAGACGAGTTTCTCAAAGCGTTTGCGGATGTGGGATTCTATGGAATCGAAATACTCAACCGGCAGGATGAAGCCTGGGCAACCGTCGAAGGCATTGAATTCCGCAGCATGACTCTGCGGGCTTATAAAGGCAAAGAGGGGCCATGCCTCGATCAAAAACAGGCCGTGATTTACAACGGGCCATGGTCGAAGGTCATGGACGATGACGGCCATACGCTCTACCGCGGCAGGCGGATGGCCGTTTGTGGTAAAACGTTTGAAATCTACACCCACGAGCCGTATGCATCGCAAATTACCCCGGTACCGCCATACGAAGCAATTGCGATTGAAGATGCCACCCCCTACGACTGCCACCAGAACGAAGTTCGTGTTGCCAGCGAATCGAAGGGAAAATCTTACCGCATTACCGATCTCCCCGGTGACGAATGCTGCAATGAAAGCGGTTGCTGCTAACGCTTTTCGACTCGTTGCGGGCGAACCCGCATGCATGGCCGCAAACGATATTACGTATCCTCAAAGTGAATCACAAACCTCAATCCGCCGTAGCATCGGAATACTTGTGAACCAATTTTTTGCTTACCCACTTTAGCCACTCTGAGGTCGGCCTGCCATAAGGGCGAAACTTGACATGGGACCCCAAGTCATCGCGATAGAACAGCGCCCGATGCTCTCCCAATCTACCGGCTGCAGGCGAATCGATCAGGCTTGTCGAGTCACCGACACTCATTTGCATTGCCACACGATAATCGATCTCACGAAGTGTTATCCGATCTACAAAACGTGTTAAGCTGTTGTACGAATCACACCAGACCAATAGATGCACGCCCACAGCTGCCCCTTCTCGCAGCAGATCTCGAAATTGTTTATCAATCGGTGTTTGCTTCCCATTTTTGCCACTCGAGCTAAGAGATGAAAAACTGAAATCGTCTTCCGTCATTCGCAACTGACGAAACTGTGCCAGATCATGAAGGATCAGAAAGTGGGGTGGATGTTTTTCTTCTGGTGATTGCCCCCTTCGTTTGACTTCCTCTGCCAGCGAGGCGATCAGGTTGGCGACAGCACGTGGCTCGATGAGGTCAACACTGCCCGGTAGCGCACCTGCAATGTCTCGCCAGGCCCCCTGCTCTGCGGATTCGGGCCTAGTGCCATCGAGCACGGTAAAACGTGCATCCAAAGGGGACTTTTGTGCAGCTATGGCAACCATGGATGTGGCTAAAATACCAAGTGCTAATGTTTCGTCCTGCCCAACTATCAGTACATGGTTGCCACTCTGTCGGCGTAGCACCAATTGGGTTGGTGGTTCTATACGCACAGCAGATCCTAACCATAGAGTCGGTTCCACAACCTTAGAATCTGTATCTTCTAAAGTCGCAACCATAGCATCATTGCCGAATGGATCCGAAGGCTGGTCCCCTTCAAAGACGATTGCTGGTTCCGTGGGAGTTCCACATGTCTTTTGCAATTGACAAATCCTGGCCAAATACTCTTGTCGTTCTTGATCCGGCAACCAGACAACTTGAAAGGGACTATTCCCTTCAACCAGGCCATTTTGATCGTTGTAGATTGCCTCGCCTGGTCGACTTAGTAAGCGTGCTGCCGTGTTTTCATCACTTAGGATGAGATGGGAATCGGCGTCGCTACATTCCAGGGCCACACGCACAGCCATTTGTCCAATCGTACTGCGAGCCAGAGAATAAGCTCCGGCAAGTGTTTGTGATCCCAACAGGACATGAATCCCAAATGCCCTGCCTTGGCGCACCAGCCTGTCCATCAGCAATGCCGCATCTTGTGACAATTTGTCGTCTGAAACAAACAGTTCTTGAAACTCATCGATAATCAATAAGACGCGTGGCAAGTGTTCGCTACAGGCTTCTCGCGCGCCGGCTAAATCCTGAACGCCCAGTTTTCGGAACAGTTCACCTCGTTTTCGCAATTCTTCATCCAGCCGCTCTAAGACGCTTACGCCAAACTCGCGCTCGCTCTCGATCGCTATGACTCGTGCATGTGGCAATTTGCCAGCTGCATAAGCCTTGAATTCGACACCTTTTTTAAAATCGACCAAATAAAACTCCACTTCAGCTGGACTGTAATGGAGCGCTGCATTCGTAATGAGAGCATGGAGTAATGTTGACTTGCCAGAGCCCGTTTTACCTGAAACTAGCGCATGCTGCGAAGTACCTCGCCCCAATTGCAAAGATTGCAACTCTTTTGCGCCTGCTCGCCCAACCGGGACAACCAACTCTTTTGCAGCACAGCTGGACCACTCTTTGTCAGCTGGCGGGGCCACCACGGAAAAAGGTACCTCAACTTTACTCGCCACACGCGACTCCTGACCTGCTCTCAACAACAAATCGTTCAATTTCGCACGAGGCGGCAACTGATCAATCTCTAAATGCAACTTTTCAAAGAGTGGATAATTCCATCGAAGTTGATCTTGAACCCAATCCAGATGGACATTCCCCTGGATGAGCTCCTGCACATCAAAATCGTTTGGCAATCTTTGGGATTTATCAATGCTGAGCAAAGAATAGACACCGCAACGAGGACCCGATTGAGAAATCGTAAGCAGTTTGTGAATAGATGCATCGCTAAGTCCCACTGGAAAATTCGCTAAAACGAGCACGTGATAGGGTTCTGCGACTTCGCCCGCATGTTGGTTGTACTGATGAATTGATTCAAATTCGTTGCGAAGATATTTTTGCAGTACTTTTTCCATATGATCTGAAAGCAGTGTCAGACGTTGGTGAATTTGGCGGGGTTCCGTCCAGATTTGGCCCCCTACCAATTGTTCATCATGGTCGGCTAGATGCATGAACGTAGCAAAATTTTCACCTAAAGCGGACGGATCTATTATTGTAAAACGCAGCTTGCCTGCTGGTAGCGCCGTCAGAAAACGCAACATCATGACTTGTAGTAAACTGGTTGCCCTTTCGCGCCCTTTGCCCTCAGCCGAGATCACCATGCCCGGCAATTCATCCATAGTCATAAGGGCAGGTAAGGTGAGCATGGTTTGCTCGGGCACCAACAGTTCATTTTTCGAAAGTCCGTTTTTGACTGCCTGGAGTGGCAGTTCAAAACGGCCAAATTGAATTGCCGCTGGTGGCTCAGGAGGGCGCTCCCAATCATCCCATTCGGTTTTCGACCAATCTGGAAAATCTTGCTGACACTTTGACAGCATGGCGTCTAACTCCTGAACAATACCCTCATAACCGTTCTTCCAACATTCGGCCATGCCCTGCCATTCGTTGTCATGCGTTTGCTGGGCGCTCGTGCTGCGTGATTCCAACCGCCTCTGATTCTCTTGCTCAGAAGTTAGACGCTGTTTGGCTAGCTGGTCGAGGAGTGGAGGATATTTTTCGTCTGCTTCTGCGTGGGCTTGCTGGCATTTGGAATTGGCCTCCTGCAGTCCCAAATCCAGTTCGCTCCGGGCCTGCTGTAATTCGTTTCTTCTGATTTCCACATTTTTTTGATTTGCCTGATCACTCGCTTGCTGGGCAGCAGCAAGCTCCTGATATTTTTGCAAATTAATCTCTTCTGCAGCTTGCCGACTCTTTGCCTCAACCTCTGCAGTAGCGTCCTGCTCCAACCGCCTTGCTTGTCCCAGCAATTTGAGGATGATCGCATATTGTTCTAAGGATTGACGCTTGGCCTCTTTTCCAAAAGAAATGTACACCACTCCCGTCAACACACTTCCACAACCAATTGCCACCAACGGCCACATCGGATTTGTCCAGTCCATAGCCAGAACTGAAAACAGGCCTCCCAACAAGCACAGCAGGAGCCACCAACCTACAATACGGAATCCTTCCAGCAGCAGGCTGGGCAATTGCTGTGCTTGCAGTTTCAGCACCTCTTGATGCAGCTGATTAAGATTGTCTTGCTGAAGCCCCTCGGCCGTCTGGTCTGAGGCAACTGGCAAACATTCGCTGGGTTCCACAAGTTCGGCAGCTTGAGACAAATGGCGCATGGCCATCAGTGTGTTGGCATCTCGTTGCAAGCCATCCACTTGCATTCGGCGAGCCTGGATACGCTTGCCCCCCGTATCGATCATCTGCTGTGGGCTGTCTTTTGCAGCATCAAATACTGCCAGGGCTTGCCACTCACTCTCTTTCTTATTCCGCTGGATTGCCAAAGCCATTTGCTTGAATGCATGCTCGGCGCGGTTACAATGTTCCTTATATCTATGCTCCACACCCTGTTTTTCTTGGCGATTTTCTTGGGCGACTGCACTCTTCGTACGGGCATATTCGTTTTCTAGATCACGTCTCTGCTGGACCAACTGTTCGACCAACTGACGCGCTAAGGATTGGTGCTCTTCATCGGCAGCCGCTATTTTAGCCTGCAATTTATTGGCTATGGCTTGCTCTAAATGGGCGCGCTCATCTGCCAGCTCCTGCAATTGTTGCATGAGTTCCAATTGGCGGCGTGTGGAAATGATTAGGTCTTTCAACGGTCTTTTCGTATCTTAACTTTCGCATTCACGTTGCATCTTATTCAACATTTGCTGCATGCGCCCCACAGCATCGAGCGTCAACTTGAGCGCTGGGCCAATCGGCTCCAAATGGTTTTCACAAAAAGCGTGGCTAACCTCGTCTTGCCAGGTTTCGGATGTCAATTGCCAGGCAGTCTGCAATTCATCCATCGCATCACGCAGATGCGCTGCACTCGTATCCAAGTCCCAGGGTCGCATTTTTAGCCTTCTTTTTTACGGTCTTCTTCAGGTGTGGTGCGCTCGCTTTTTTCAGGGGGGCGTTCTATCCGATATTCTTCCAATCGGCGCTCCATAGACTGCAATTTACTCCTTGCTGCAGGCAAATCAATTTCTAGCATTCGCTGCAACTGCCCCAAACGACCTTCGTATTCGAATTGCTCATGTTGCAATTGACGATTCCAGTATTTCGTTCGCTCATGTTTTTCGTGGCAATATTCCAACCTTGCTTGGGCTTTCTTAAATTCCGCTCGTTGTTCACGACAAGCAGGACGTTCTCCCGCCACCGGAAACATCAAACATCGCTCCAATTCTATTTTTGCCTGATGCACTGCATCTTCAGAATGTCTAATTTGCTTTTTCCAATAGGCTGGACAATCATGCTCCAACCACTCCAAAGAACGACGAACTTCAGCAGTAAGCGCCTCCAGCGCATGCTGAGCACGTTGTTCAAATCGAGATAAAGCAACACGAAAATCTTCAATTGCCTTAACGGAATGAACTTTAGCAGGACCTGGCATAAAGTTTTTTTAGTAAGCCTGTAGTTACCACTGAATACACAAGATTGCCCCCTTGCCAGCTATTCTCGGAAATTCTTCTCGCGAGAATTAACGCTGTTGCAAATACTCTTCTATCCTTTCGGCTTTGCGGAGTAAAAAGGGAATGTACTCATTCGAAGATTCCATCGACCTGGCAATCAGTTTGAGATAGTGCCCAAACTCTTCTGCGAATTTTTTGTGCTCTTGATCGCGCCAACTACTATTAAGACTATGTAGTTGACTAGCCAGAGTGGATAAGCGCTCTTCTAGTTCGTTGTTAAATTGGCTCAGCTGTTGTGCAAATCGCCTGAGTTCCGCAGGATCAACAATTGCTTGAGACATGTGGGAGAAATGGGTGCTCGATCGACTGCAGCCGCCTCCGACGGTCTGCCGCGATGATGAGTCCAGCAAACTGGAAATACAGCCATCCCTAGCTGATGTAAAGATCTAGCCGATGTAAAGAATTAGCCGCTTTTTAATATCTCGTGACAATGCTGTGTCGCGTCAACACTTCACTTATCGCCAACACAAATAATAATAGGCAAATCCAATCTCCCTAGCGAACCCACATGTTTCATTGGGCTCACTCCATTCTATCCAGGGTTGAACCAACCGTAAAGCAATTCATTGGAGACTCTCCACCAACGTCCGTAGACCCTTCACTTCGATATTTTCCTGGGGTGCTGTGTGCCAACTGCAGGAACATCATTCCATGCCTACAGGAATCAAAAAAGGCCTTTCTTACTTAACCAGGCTGCAACCCATGATCAGGAGCCTGTCACAGCACTAGGCGCAGATTCGAGAGAGCCTTGTTTGGCATGTTCGTAGGCAGGGTCGATTTTTGCCAATTCGTCGGCAACAGCTGCAACCGTATTGCAAATTTGCTCTTCCGTGTGGGTGCTGGTGATAAAGAAACGCAACCGAGCTGCACTCTCTTCGACTGCAGGATACAGGATTGGCTGAACGTTGATGCCCCGCTGAAACAAAGCGTGCGAAAGTCGTACGGCATTTTCTGAGCTACCGGTTATCACAGGCACGACGGGTGTATTGTGGCTTAACCCCGTATTGAGCCCTGCCTTCTTGGCAAGCCTCAAGAATAAGCGTGCATTGATCGATAGCCTCGCTACGCGGTCGGGTTCCTCCTGTAATAAAGTGATTGACGCCAAAGCGGCAGCCGCATTGGCCGGGCTAAGACCAACACTGTATACAAATCCTGGGGCAGTGTACTTCAAGTACTCTATGAGCGGCGCAGATCCGGCAATATAACCTCCACAACTACCAAATGATTTGCTAAGTGTACCCATCCAGATATCAACGTCGCGCGGGTTGACATCTAAGAATTCCGACATGCCTCGGCCATGCAAACCCATAGTTCCAATCGAGTGTGCTTCGTCGACCATCAAGTAAGCTTTGTGCCTGCTTTTGATATCGACAAACTTTGGCAAGTCGGAGTAATCACCGTCCATGCTATAAACGCCTTCGATCACAATGAGCACACGCCGGTATTCGTGGCGTACTTCTTCAAGAATGCGATTGCATTCTTGCCAGTCATTGTGCGGAAAAGGCCTGCGACGTGCTCCAGACAGCATGGCCCCTTGCAAAATGCTATTGTGACATAGACTATCGTGCAGAATTAAATCGCCGGACCCAAACATATGACCAATCACAGTTTCGTTGGTCGAGTGCCCTCCAACAAAAACAATCGATGACTCCGTCCCAATGAACTCTGCAATACACTGCTCCAATTGCTTGTGAACTGTCTTTTCACCTGAGACCAAACGACTTGCAGATACACTCGCTCCAAACGTTGTAACAGCCTGGCGTGCTGCTTCGATAACACTTGGTTCGCCAGACATGCCCAAATAATTGTAACTACAGAAATTGGTGTATTTCTTGCCATTGATGGTGGTGCTGTCATCGGTAATGCCTTCATGCACCATAAAAAAAGGATTCGAAACATCCGAACGTTGGGTAATCTGCAAGTTTTCCTGAAATCGCAGGTATTCGGCTGATTTCGTAAAGATAAAATCTTCTTCAGGGAGGATGAACTTACTGGGCCGCGCAGTCCGTTTCTTTGCTTCTGCACCAAGATGTTCTTGAATGGCCTCGACAACCTCACCGCAAGTTTCCATTGCGGGCAATACGTGCTCTGGAAAACGACCACCAAAAGTTTCTTCTAATGCGGCGATAATTTCTATGCGCTCTAAAGAGTCAAGTCCCAATTCAACAATATTCGTATTCCAATCAAGCTGACCGACGCGTTCACGACCAATCTCACGCACCTGTTCGTAAACAATTTCTGCAATTTCGGCAGATTGCTCGGTCCGTTCTGGACTACTGCTTTCTGAAACCTCTGCAGCACCGTTGAATGATTCGGCAGAGACTATCTCCTTAGGAGTCGTATCTTTTTCTGCTACGGACTCACCATCTGCCATGCTCTCGTCGGAAAGCAAATCCCCTTCTTCAACCCATGTTTCAACAGCAGTTTCATCGCGATTCTTACGCAAGGACGCCGANATATCTACTTTGCCTGTTTCTGCAGACCAGGTGGCCCTGGCCACCAAAGTACCTGCTAAATAGCCATCACGGCATGCATGNCGTTGGATCTTGCCGCTGGAAGTCTTGGGAATGCTACGTGTTTTGATCAACACGACAGCGCTCACAGCAAGCTCCAACTCGCCTGCAACTTTTTTACGTATCGCATCGATAATTTCTTCGTAATTGAGATCTCTGCGCCGCGAAGTTTCCTGGACGATGACCAATTGCTCGCCACCATCATCGCCAATCACAACCGCAGCGCCTGCACCCGGCTCAAGATGTTTGTGCGCAGATTGAACAGCAAGTTCAATATCCTGCGGATAATAATTGACGCCACGTAAAATAATGAGATCTTTTAGGCGGCCCGTAACAAACAATTCGCCATTGCGCAAAAAACCCAGGTCGCCCGTTCGAAGAAACGGTCCGCGACCATCGCTGAGACGAGCTTGAAAGGTCTTCTCAGTAAGTTCTTCCCGCCTCCAATAACCGCATGCCACACTTGGACCCGATACCCAAATCTCACCCACATGGCTGTCGTCAAACGGTTCAAAAGAGTCTGGATCTGCAATCACAATTTGCTGATCAAGCAAATTACCCCCACTCCCTACCAGCCTGCGCGAATCCTCGGCTTCTGGTTCTGTCTCAATTGCATCATTTTTCTCCAGAGCCGTTTTTCCGAAAGAACTCACCGCAGGNGGCGACTGCTTGTAACCGCCTGTAACAATAAGCGTCGCTTCAGCCAAACCATAGCATGGATAAAATGCATCCCGACGAAACCCACACTCTGCAAAGGCTTCGCTAAATCGATCCATGGTTTCAGCACGTACCGGTTCAGCCCCATTAAAGGCCAAAGCCCAATTGCTGAGATCAAGAGTCGTTTTTTGTTCCGGTGTAACTTTTTCGACGCAAAGATCGTATGCAAAATTAGGCCCACCGCTGATGGTTGCTCCTGTTTTGGTCAGCATTTGCAACCAACGCACAGGCTTTTGCAAGAAATGCGTTGGCGAAAAGAGCGTATTCGACTTTCCCATATACAATGGCTGCAAGATTCCGCCAATGAGTCCCATGTCGTGATACAAGGGCAACCAAAAACACCCGCTTCCTGAGCGAGTATGCTCAAAGGCATAGGCGATCATGGCTGAATTGTGCATCAAATTCGCATGAGAAAGCATGACCCCTTTGGGCGTACCCGTAGAACCCGACGTGTATTGCAAAAAGGCCAACGTTTCGCCATGAACNTCAGGCCGCTGCCAACTATCGGCTAACTGTTCGTCCCATTGGTCCGTTGCACGCCAGCGAATCCTCTGCAATGCCGGAGTATCTCCGATCATCGTGCGAACACGTTCTAAGACATNAAAAGTAGTTAGTGCTATTTTGGCTTCAGCATCGTTGGCAATCGAATCAATGCGTGCCATGTTGCGGTTACGACGTGGGGGGTAGGCCGGCACAGCCGTTACACCCGCATAGAGACATCCAAAAAAGGCTGCTACAAAGTCTAGACCTGAGGGATAAAGCAAAAGTGCTCGCTCACCCTCCAGGTCCATTGCCTGGAGCGAGGCGGCAATCGCACGTGCCTTACGATCTACATCTGCGTAGGTCCATTCAATCAATTCACTTTCGCCATCAACAAGAAAACGAAAGCCCGTATCGTCACCCTGGTGCAAAGCCCTATGCTGCAAGAGTTCAATAAGATTCGATGGCCCAAAGAAGGAACCGGGAAGATGGTCGAGATGCACGGTTAAAAAAACCTTGGGATCAAAACGTAAGGGACGTGGAAGTCTATGGATATTCTTGTCGGACGGGCGCTAGGCATGTCGTCCACTAAGTTAAAAGCACTCGGTTTTTTACAATCCTTCGCTTCTTCGCCACATAATCCCTTACTGGCTCTCAATTCACTGCATGATTTCTTTCTCAATATTGAACTGCGAATCCCTCACCTGATTCCTAATGGTGCCTGATTCCTAATGGTGCCTGATTCCTAATGGTGGATAGAAAGGCCTCTTTGGGCATACCCCCATCCCCCCCCTGACTGACGCAAAACAATTGGCAATCAATCATTGTAAATAGCAGAAACGAGCCACACACCCCCTGCAGGAGGGTTTTTTATGGCGCCAGTCGCCTGCCTGCCGTGCCTGCATCAAGTCCAACCTTGGAAAATACCACTTGATTGACTTCGGTTCAATTCACTAACCACTCGAAAAACAGTGAATTCGCAGTAGGAAACTTCGTCAAGCCAACAGGCTCCCTACAGCCCCTATCTCTTGGGTGGCTGCTTAAGTTTACTCTTCCTGATCAAACCTTACACACCGCATGAAATAACGGATCCCCGCAAAAAAAGAGCGTTCACCATGAATCCAGAGTGAAACTACAGGCCCAAACGCTTAAGCAGTCTCNGTGGGACTCCTGGGTGCAATTGGTGCCAGGGGCGCTGCGTCCTGGCTGTATTGCNTTTCAACTCATGCATGAATGGCCCATGGCAGAACTCCAATGAGCGAATTCACTAATTGGATATTTACCTCATCAATTGAAAAACCTCAGTGTCGACCTTTCTCATNGNAATGTACTTGCTGTATGCAGCAAGAATGGGAATAATGNTGGGTAGATAGGATTGATTTCGCAATAATTGTATCCCCCTAAGATCGAGAAGGAGCGGCGCCTTGCTGACTGAAAGCGAAGTTTCGCGTAGTTGGAACCGACTATTTACTAACGGCGAGCAGACAGAAGACACCTTTGAAAGTGCCGAAAACTTGCTCGATAGCCTGAGACCAGAAAGCCCCCTACGGCTGCGACTTTCTCAGGAATTAGAAGAGTTGAGAAAAATCTTCGATGCTAGTGTGGGAGCCTAGATTTTAGCAACGTGTCTGTCACTGCTATTCCTTCACCTGTCTCCCACTGGTGTATCCTCATTAGCCCTTCACAGCTTTCCAGCAGTGGCTTTCTTGCGCTGGCCTCACTTGTTTGGTAGATGAGCGNTTCTGCTGGAAAAACGCCAAGCNGTGACGAACAACGCCTCAGGGCGTTTTTCGCCACCATTTTTATGCGCACAAAAAAACCCTGGCTTCTTAACCAGGGTTGAGTTCNGGTAATCTNGTAACGTGAGCTTTGGGACTCTGCTAATAGACAACATCAAAGCCAAAATTTGCTCCGTTGATAAATACATCCTGATTGCCAGCAGGCAGTATCCCCATATTGGGCAGCGAGTACTGAACCACTTGCGAAGCACGGGTAATGCTATCGATGTACATTGCCGTGTAGCCCAGGTTCAGCGCTATCGAACTCGTCAATTGATAACTAGCATCAGCCCGCAGTTCAAAGAGCGGAGAAAAATCATTCGCCTGGGTACCGTATGAAAATGTTGTCGGTTGACCATACAAGAATGAATTCAAGCCTCCCGGTACCAGGTTTTGGCCAACATCACCCTGTTGATCCAGATCCTGTACGTTGTAGCCAAAGACAAACCTGGTATCGAGAGCTACGTTCAATCTGCCACGTTGGGAACTCCACCTTGATCGAATCTGGGGACCCACGATTTGGTTTTCTGTTTTTGTATCCACTTGTGTCAGACCAAGAACATCTCCTTCACCTTGCAAGAAAAATCGGTCTCGGAGTCTTAGAAAACGCACTCCATAACCAATCTCCCAGTGATTGTTCTGCCTTTTTACCATCTTGTGCTGATTATCCAGGACATGGGTTTTCATGATTTCAATGCCCTGCAATTCTGTGGAATTGCGTACCAACAAGGTGTCAAATCGNATATTGAACAGGTGCAAATCCCCGAAATCGACGCCGTTACCATNTTCNNCTACGNNGNNANCA
>PATG01000089.1 GCA_002713555.1 Planctomycetaceae bacterium | reverse complement strand
CACGAATTCGCCTACAGAACAAAAGAACATAAAACACGTCTCAGGGTCGCATGGAAGCGCCCCTATAGAACTCTCTATTTCTCTCGGCTACCTCTGTTACCTCCTGTTCCAATCCACTAGCCGCTCCCCCGTGCTGAGTTAGCAGGCGAGCCGTTGAAGCAAACCTGTATTCTTCGTCATTCCCTAGTCATTAGGAAATTAGTCATTCAGTAGTCCAATTTCTTTAAAGCAGCGCCCCTTTACGCTTTTGGCATCCGGCGCAAAAAAATGTGGACCTTTGCGTCTGCACAATCCGCTGTATCTGGCTTGATTGGCAACGAGGGCACGTTTTTCCAGCTCGATCGTACACGCGATGCTGGTTCTGATATCCACCTTGTTTATTGAGCGCATTACGGTAGGTACCATCACTTAAGGTGGATCCTTCGTGTTGAATTGCTTCAAGGAGTACCTTATGCGTGGCTATGGTGATTGCTTGCCATTGCTGACGATTCATCAAGGCGCAGCAGCGCTGAGGGTGGATGCCCGCCACATGCAAAATTTCAGAAGCATAAAGATTGCCAATGCCGGCAACGGCACGTTGGTCCAGTAGTGCTGGCTTGATCTCTCGTTTTGAATGCCCCAGTTGCTGTTCGAATTGCAAGGCAGTTATTTGTAAGGCATCGGGGCCTAGGCGAGAGCTGCCGAATTGTTCCTGGAAATTATTTTTTGAAAGAAGGCGAACATTACCTAAGCCACGACGGTCCCAGTAGAGAATCTGCTGGTGTTGGCAGTCTTCAAGTACCATTCGCCAACGAAGGTGCTCCATGGTAGGTGGATTGACGACCAGCACTAAACCGGTCATCCGCGGTTCAATAACGATGGCTTCTTCAGAGTCGAGCCAGATTACCACGCGCTTACCAATGCGACTGAGTTGGGTGATTCTGGTTCCTACTACGCGTTTACGGAAAGAGTGGATGGCAGGAGATACGTGGATTGGTTTGCACGGACAAGGCATTTTTTCGATACCAACCACGAGACCGCCTGCTGCGGCAGCAATACCACGTCGCATCGTCTCGACTTCAGGAAGCTCAGGCATGATATAGAAAGACGAATTTCCTGGTACGAATGCCCAGGGCACCCTTGGACCCGGGCACTTCGGTACTCACACAGATAGGGGCTTGGTTGGGGGGCGATTACAACTTATCATCGACAGTTTAACCGGGAGTGATAGATGTCCACAGCCCCTGGCTCCAGTTCTTCGCAGGTACCCGATGCCTCGGGGCGCTTTGGTGAATTTGGCGGTCGCTATGTGCCAGAGACACTGGTGTACGCCCTCGATCAGCTGAGCACAGAGTATGCCTCTGCCTGTCAGGATCAGGCATTTCATTCAGAATTGGATGAGTTGTTGAAAAACTATGTGGGTCGCCCTTCCCCGCTCTACTTCGCCCGTCGACTGACGGAGCATTGTGGGGGCGCGGAAATCTGGCTTAAACGAGAAGATCTCAACCACACGGGTGCCCACAAAATCAACAATACGCTTGGTCAATCCCTGCTTACTTTGCGCATGGGCAAGCAACGTGTGATTGCTGAGACGGGGGCCGGACAACATGGTGTGGCAACCGCAACCGCCTGTGCCCATTTTGGTTTGTCTTGCGTGGTGTACATGGGCGAAGAAGACATTCGTCGTCAAGCGCCCAATGTATTTTCGATGAAACTTCTTGGTGCCGAAGTCCGTCCGGTAAGTAGTGGCTCGCGCACCTTACGCGATGCGATCAACGAAGCGATGCGTGATTGGATGTCGAGCGTCGAAACAACACATTATATTTTGGGCTCCGTAGTCGGGCCCCATCCCTTCCCTCAGATTGTACGCGATTTTCAGTCAGTCATCGGTCGCGAAACAATACAGCAATGCCAGGCACAGTTCCAGGAGATGCCAACGGTCGTGGTTGCCTGTGTGGGTGGTGGCAGCAACGCTGCAGGAATGTTTTATCCTTTTGTTGACCATCCTGAGGTCGAATTAGTTGGTGTCGAAGCGGGGGGGCGCAGTCCGTCGCCAGGCGACCATGCCTCGCCACTCACCTATGGGAGTCCAGGAGTATTGCATGGTAGCTTTTCTTACGTCATGCAAGACGAAGACGGCCAAACCTCGCCCGTTCATTCGATGTCAGCCGGGCTCGACTATCCTGGAGTTGGACCGGAACACAGTTATTGGAAAGCGACGGGGCGCGTGAATTACACTTGCTGCGAAGATGACAAAGCAATGGCTGCTTTTGACGCTTTGGCGGGCCTAGAAGGTATTTTGCCCGCCCTGGAGTCATCGCACGCAGTTTCTCAGGCCATGCAATTGGCAAGTAGCCGTCAGAAGAGCGAAAGAATAGTCGTTTGCCTCTCTGGTCGTGGAGACAAAGATGCCTCAGAAATTGCTCGATTGAAGGGACAGTCGATTGGGTGATCTCAATTTTACACCCAGGCACGAAAGTACGAAGAAGAGAAAAAAATTCTTCTTCCTGAATATTCCTATCCTATTTCCAGGTCTTCTCCATAGCCTCTTTGCGCCTTGGTGACAAAAAAACTATAAACTAAATAGAATTCTTATGTCTTCCATCGATAAATTATTCACAACGCTGCGCAGCCAAAACCGCAAGGCCCTGATGCCTTTTGTTACCGCTGGAGATCCAGACATGGATTTTACCTCGGCAATGATTGAGCAGTTGGTAGCCCGTGGGGCTTCCATGTGTGAGGTGGGGATTCCCTACAGCGACCCTATTGCTGATGGACCCGTTATTCAAGAGTCTTACACTCGTGCATTGGATAATGACATCAAGGTGCAAGAAATTCTCCAAGCGCTCTCTCAGGCCACTGCAAAAATAGACGCACCGCTTGTCACGATGGTCAGCCATGCCATTATTTATCGGCATGGTGTTGAACAATACGCGGACAAACTCCAACAGATGGGTATCGCTGGCATGATTGTGCCGGACTTGCCTGTAGAAGAATCACCGCAGTTGTCTGACATCTGCGCTAGCCGCGGTTTGAGTCTCATTCAATTGGTTACCCCAACGACAACACAAGATCGTGCACTGAGGATTGCCGAAACTTCGAGTGGATTTCTGTACTATGTGTCGGTGGCGGGTATTACGGGAGAGCGAGCAGAGCTTCCTCCAGAACTACTGGATCGTGTTGGTTGGTTGCGGGAGCAAACCCCTTTGCCCATTTGCATCGGTTTTGGAATTAGTCAGCCAGAACACGTCAAGCAACTTGCTCCCGTAGCGGACGGCTTAATCGTTGGATCTGCCATCGTCCGGCGCATGGCCCAGGCAACAGCAGCCAATCGCGAACAAACACTCCAGGAAGTTGGCGATTACGTGTCCAGTTTGCTAGCTGCATTCGAATAATATTTTAATTTACCGGCTGTTGTGTTTCCTATGCATGGAAGGGCAGATTGTCGACAGGCGGATCTTTTTTTTCAGAATCGGGCTAGAAAGCACCGATATAAAGAAATGTGTCATTCCCCGCACACTTAATTTGACATGCATGAAATCTGCAAGGTAAAATTGAGTGGGTTGAGTCGTGGCAAGTTTCACCGACGAATGAATCTTATCACGTCTCATCCGACCCTCATCCTTTATTGGAGGTCGTTGATGACAGCAGGTTCTCCACGCAAACGTCCGCAGGATTCGCGTCGCAGCGAAATGTTGCACCGTTTCTTCGCCGGTTTAACAGAGTACACATTTTCTGCACGATTGGGCGTTGCCGATCCACCCTTGGTGGATTATCTCTCGGCTTTGTTAGCGCATTTTGTGCGTACGGATACCATTTACGGTTTTCGTACTCCAACAGGCGAGCGGCTTACGCAAGTGGCTGACATGCTTGCCGAAGCGCAGGCCCGTGAAGGGTCAGCGCGCCGTCGGGTTCATCGGCACATCGGAGATTTTACGCTTTTCTGGACCGGTCTCTATCCCGAGATTGCTGAGCAACATCGTCAAGGCCGCAAAGATAGTCTTATTGATTACCAAGACCAAGGTAAACGCAACTATCTCCTGGCCAGCCGTTTGCCGGCCGACAAAAACTCGGCTCCCGATGCCGTCCTGGAGCGCTTAAGCGATTGCTTTGAACTTTGCGTTTATGGCCTCGGTGAAGTGCGCAAACAGTGGGAAGAACGTGAAGAGAACGGTGATGCTCCCATACTGTTAGGGTAGGTCACCCTCCCGAGTCTCTATCCGCATTAGCTTTCCGGCTACCAGAATGTCATTACCTGCCATAGCAGATGTCGTCAGACTTCCTTCTGGATCCTGTCGGTTCGCTCAACGACAAGCCCAAATCCCCCTCCCCCGTTTTCGGGGGAGGGGTTAGGGGAGGGGGCCTAAGCTTGCCAGTAGGCTCTAAGTCACCAAACCTTTGGTTACCATCATAAACACATCTTCCAGCGTCGGTTCTTTTTCAGCGAATGCTACGAGACCACAATCTGCAGCAACCAGTTGGCGAAGTAGTCGTTGCACATTGGCCTCACTCCCCTGCATTTCAATGGTCGCACCTTGATCGTTGGTCTCTACGTTTGTGACATTGGGATTGCTGCGAATAAGACCAATTCCCTGCTCCGGATTGCTGCTAAAACGAACTTCGATATGCTGATTTTTGGTGATCTGGCGATAAACTTTATTGATTGGACCCTGCAATAAGAGTTGTCCTCTTTCGATGATTCCAATGGATGTACAGCAATCGGCAAGCTCAGTAAGAATATGACTTGAAATAAGAATCGTCTTTCCCATTTTACGCAACTCTTTCAGCAACGCTTTCACTTCAAGTCGAGCACGTGGGTCAAGACCGCTGGCCGGTTCGTCCAGGATGAGGACGGGTGGATCATGGACCAGGGTTTTGGCCAAACACAAACGTTGCTTCATGCCGCGAGAGAGTCTATTGACGAAGTCATCTCGTTTGTGAGTCAAATCTAAAAGTTCTAAAACATCGGATAGTACAGCCTTGCGGCGCGCTTTCGGGACCTGGTAAGCGACGGCAAAAAAGTCCAGAAACTCCCAGACTTTCATGCCGTCGTAGACTCCGAAATTATCAGGCATGTAGCCCACGCTGCGGCGTACTCCGATGGGGTCTTTGGTGACACTGTGGCCGTTGACCACCCCCTCTCCTGCGGAGGCCTTTAAGAGTGTGGCCAGGAAACGAATGGTTGTACTTTTGCCTGCCCCATTCGGACCGATGAAGCCAAACATTTCGCCGGCTTCGATTTTCAGATTCAAGTTGGCCACTGCTACAAAGTCGCCGTATTGCTTACCAAAGTTCTTGAGTTCGATCATGCTATTTCTGTTTTAGGACATCGAAGCGGCTATTGACATCAGGTTTGGCAGGCACGGGTGCTCCATATTCCAAATGGGCCAGTACGATGGTTGTGCCATGAATCTGAGAGGACTTGGGAAATACTTCTATACCGGGTAGCATTTCGTCGACAATTGCAACTGCCCGATACTCTTCGCGTTGCGCATTGAAAGGGTCAGACGCAGCGGGGAATTGGAAGGCCAGTTGGAGCATAGCTTCCACGTCGAGCTGCTTGCGACGGGAGCTTTCGGCGGCATGACTGCGCTGTTCGGCATAGGGAAGTTGATCTGGGGCAATAATCAATGGGGTCAGGCCAAGCACGGCCGAATGGCCTGCGCGGAGATCACCAATCCAGGACCCTTCCAGGCGAGGTGTGCCATTCTTGCTGAAAGTGCGACGTACGACAATCACATCGTGAAGATCGAATTCGGTTTTATTCTCGATTTGTTTGTGCCCACGTGAGGAGGTACCCAATTGCAATGGGCCTTGGCAAGACAACATCTCTTCGCTCTGCACCATACGTGTGGATACAGACGAAATGGCAATGCCACTTAGTTGCGTTTCGGATTGATTCTGCAGAACGACGTCCCAGGTGTTGTCGCCAATCTTGAATTGATCTTCTTCGCGAGCCGGAAAGGGAATGGCAAACGTTTCAGGGTTTTCATAGTGAATGTCATACGTTGTTGAGAGAGAAGAATACAGGGCCGTGTACCGACTCAGTAAACCCCGCGGATGCGATCCTTGCAGTTCGAGTATCGCGATCTCAGTTTGTGATCGCACAAAACCAATGTCGAGTTGTGCCAAACGGACAACGGCCCAAGTGCCAAGTATTGCGATCAGAGGAGCAGTAATCCAGGCCCATTCGACGTGGCCAAGACTTTTGAAGACCATCCAATTAAAGGGTACCAAAACGGCCAGATACACGGCCAGACAGAGGAGCACAAAACTGGGGCCTGGGAGTTCAACGGCTGCCGCGGCTTTCAAGGATTCTCTCGCGGCTTTTGCTCCCGGCCCAAAAGGATTCCAAGCACCTATGCCGCCTACACGATCGACTTGTGTCGCAATCGGTTCGCCCATTTGCCACGCTGGATTCGCATTATTCGCAGGAGTTTGTTTGACGGTCACGACGTTGGCCTGGGTGGTCATGTCGCGGGCGAACATTCGTAATCCTGTCGTGAAGTGGGCATCGAGACGCAGGTTATCGTGATCAGCCCAATTGGTACTGAGTCCTTCGTAATAGCCGGCTGAAAATTTTCGTGCAGGTCTGTGGAGCAAGGCTCCATTGAGAAATCCATCGAAACCGTGCCAATTGATAAGGTCACGTTCTGACAATTGAACGGCCGATACTACCACGGCACCTTGTCCAACATTCTGTTCGAAAAAAAGTTGGGAACCTCCAGCCAATTCGCGTGCCTGGGGTCGGGGTTTCAATTGGACGCCCGACCAAGGTTGGATCGGTTGGAGCGTCTCTAGATTCTTACCTTGGGTCCGTTCTGCCCAGTATTGTGACCAGGTAGCCAGATCCTCTGCTGTGAATGATTTAGTTCCTATTTTATCGACTGGTAAATAAGGATCTAAAAAACTACCTCGTAGAGTGTCCAGAGAATCGGGCCCATTGATAATTAGCCGACCTCCCCAGTGCAACCAATCCAAGAGAGCTTGTTGGGCATCAGGCGAGATACGAGTGGGATCGACCTCATCCCAGAAAACATGGGCGATACTCGTCCAGGTGAGCATGTTCCTGGGGAGTGGCAGGGTCTTGGCCGCATCCACCAATACGACCCGGTAGTGTGGCTCGATAGAACCTTCGGTTTCCGATTCCCAGGGAGCGAGAACCGTGTTGGTAGCGTTTAAAAATCCGTATCTTGAAACTTCTTTCGCCAAGACAACCAGATGGTACTGGTAAGAGGGCATTTTTTTGAGATCAAGAGTCGACGGTTGATCGACCGTTTTGCCAGTATTGTGGATAAGTACCTTGGATTGAATCGCGGTGCCATGGGTCTCTTGGGGTACGAAGACATGACTCAAGATGCGCTTAGGACGCCCTTTGGCCAAAACAATGGGCCTCGTTGATCGGAAAGTAAATTGTGTAGGCAGTAGCCGAGAGGGCTGCTTGTTTTTGTCTGTTAGAGTAGTAGTCAGTTGTCCGACGAAGGCATCGTAGTTGGCTTTCATATCCTGGGCGGTAGCAGTCCAGTGTCCTGGTTTTAAAACGAGGGGCTTGCGCTGAATACTTTTCGTTTTTTTATTGGACTCAAGATTCTCCTGGGGTTCTGGGCCGACTAAAGCTCGGGGGGGACTGATTTCGCATTCTTTTAATTTTATTTTGTCGGCCTGAGCGTCATTTTTTGGATCGTCGTTTTTATCCTGTTGAGCGTTTTGCTGAGCATTCGGATCAGATTCGCAACCACCGCAACCTAACGTGGCAACCAGCATCAGGCACCAGAGCACCATGCCAGTTCCGCGCAGGGCGCGCATACAGGGCGATAGGCAACCTTCATCGAATGGCAACCCGGAATTGTTCGAGATATGAGGATTCGTACGCATCAGCAGCGAACTGAGAGTTTCCGGGGAGTAAAATGTTTTTTGTGCATTCTAGCGGATCTGCCAAGGGATCCCTAGTTGATGTCTTTCGCAGTTTTACGCACGAGTTTTGAAGTTTCGCAAGAGTCGCCAGGTCATGATGGCCCAGAGGCCCAGTCCGAGAGCCAGGGCAAAGCAAAGTGCTGAGACACGGTCTTCTGCCCCATAATGGAGTAATCCAAAAATTCGTGTCGATAATGTCGATACGCCTGGTGGTAAAACGAGCAATGTTGCCGCCATGTCTCCAATCGCAATCATCAAGGCCATGCATGCCGCTGCCAGTAGCGCTGGCCAACTTTGTGGCAACACAATACTCCACAAGAGCCTTTTACTGTGGGCACCTTCGCTCCTGGCAGAGTCAAGCACATCTTGAGGGATGCTGGCAAACTGAGCGATGAGCACAATTGTGGTGAGAGGCAAGCCGCGTAAAAACTGTACGAATACCGGAGCAATAATAGTATGGTCGTACCACCAATTTAAAAAACCAAATATTGACCCATCGGGTTGATTGAGCAATCGAATCACCCAAATTCCCAGCAAAGGCCCTGGGATCGCAAAACTGAGAGCCAGGAGAAAGGTTGTTGGCAAAGGCGGTAAGGTGTGGGTACGAAGTCCCCAAGCTATGAAAACCCCCACAATTGTGGCAGACACGGCAGCCAGGCCACCGATCGTAAACGACCAGCGTCCTTCACGACGATGCTCCCAGGGACTGCGAGCTATCAGCGTGACAGCTTTTTGAGCAGACCAACTAGATTCAACACGTTGATCCACACGTTCACTCTGGAAACCCGCTTTGCCTAACAAGCTTAGCAAGGGCACACCTACAATGACTGTGGTCAGTAGCCAGGCCACAATCGTCAGTGCCCAACGGCTGCGCCGAAGTGGCAACGTCCAATCATTGCTGGCTGAATTCATGCTATGCCAGGGGATCCAGCATCCTACCAGGACTAGCGCTGCCAATACGAGCAAGACTAATAGGGCTGTTCCTATCCAGAGATCGTGCGCCATCAGCAACGTTGACTCAGTGGGCAATGCGTTTGGAGCAATAAAAAATCCTAAATTGGCTGTCGTATAGATTTCTTCAGCAAAGGTTCGAACCTGAAATAAATCAGTAACCGTAATTTCGCCAAAACAAATGACACCAATCCAAAGTCCTGCAACGGCGACACCTGCCAATGCACGACGAAGACTCACATACCACAAGACGCGCCAGGCATTGCTATCTTGCAAGGTTTCTTCTTCGAGTTCACGGGGCACATTTTGGAGGGCCGCTCCTACACACAATACAACCCAAGCAATGGCACCCATGCCATGGATCCAGATTGCGCCGTACCAACCAGAAAGTGCAAAGTCGTGATTGGTTCCAGGGTACAGCCAGCCCGTTTGTCCCAGTGCGGCTTGCCAGGCAGTGGCCTGCACAAAAAGTGGAACCAGCAAGAGGGTAACCATGAGACCTTTTATGGCGTGACGGCCCAGAATAGAAGTTTTAGTAATAGCCACAGCAAGAAAGGTGCCCACCGGAAGACTCACTGCCAGTGTTCCGAAGGTTAGCCAGAGCGAATTGAGAAATAACCCCCACAGCCGCATACTCGCCAACGAGCCGCAAGTGATGACTCCCAGCAGGCATAGCAGTAGCAGCCACTTCGCAGTTCGTCGATGGTTCTTGTGGGGAGGCATTGATGAGTTTGGCTAAGCTTCTGCTTTACGAGTAGTCCTCTTGATCCAAATGCTACCCACGATGGCAAAATCGAAAACGGCCGTACCGAGTACTCCGATCAGCATCTGTGGGGCCAGATATTTTTCGGTGAAAAGATACAAACAAATATTGGCGAGTCCAAAGAGAGTCCAGGTCGGCATGCTCACCCCATCTACTCGGGGTGCACGGAGGACACTTGCGAGTTGTACCACCGTTGCTGAGGGAAAAATGACGGCAGGTACCCAACCTAAGATTTCGAATAGCATATTAAGTGGCTCTGTAGAACACGTACGAATTCGGTAAATTTGACTTGGTGCCTGGGAAACTCATGGACTGCAGGCTCTTGCCTGCAGATTCGGGCAGGATCCTGAGACCGAGATAGGCTGTTCAACATAAGTTTTCAATAGAGCCATTTTAAGTCCTTTGTTTTCTTGAATTTCCAGCCTTGCTATCAAGTGTTTGCTAGCAAACTTGATGTGGGGGCATGCCCCAGTTTACGCAGAGTCTCTCGGCAGGCAATTGCCAGGAGTCCGTTTCAATTCTCTGGATCTTTTTGCGGGCACCCGACAGGCCTGGCAGCAGGGTTCCTGGTGTTTCTCCAAGTTGGCATGGTGATTTTTTGGGTGATTTGCTATTTTTCTCGCCGCTATTTTTTCAGGTCTCAGTCAGTCATGGCTGGTGCAATTTGACACCCCATTTGATTTTTCTATGGATTCTTTAAGCACAAATCTTCGGCAAAAGTCAGTCGTTGCCGTTCTGTTGGTTATGTTTTGCAGCCTGGGCTGCTCTTCCTGGCCACTTCAGAAAAAACAACGTACGTCAATCATCACACCCGCCATGCGGGTAGCTGCCATTCGGGAAATTGGCCACAGTGCAGATGAGGCCGATAGCTTGGAGGCAGAGCGTCTTACCGAGCAGCTGGCTACCCAAATTCGTACCGAACCCGATCCACTAGTTCGATTGGCCATTCAGGAATCGATTGCTGAATTCTCGACTCCTTTAGCACGAGAAGTTCTGATTGCTGGTTTGCAGGACGAAGATCTGGATGTCAGGATAACCTGTTGTGGTCGCTTGGGAGGACGTTCGGATGAGTCTGTGGTGAGCGCTTTGCAGAACGTACTAGAACGTGATGAATTGCTTGATGTTCGCTTGGCAGCCATTGACGCGTTGGGACGCATTCCTTCGACCGAAAGCGTAGCCGCACTGGCAATCGCTCTCCGGGACCGAGATCCCGCGATGCAATACGCGGCCGTGCAGGCATTGAAAGCAGTGAGTGGTCAGGATTTAGGTAACGATGTAGCAGCTTGGCGAACTTATGCCGAAAGCGAACAGCCCGAAATCTCAGTTGCCAGTAAAAACAAAAGTTGGTCTCCATTTTAGGCTTTTTTATAGATCACCTATTCTCGGCTGGTTCTGGATGAGCCTTTCATGCTGGGAGATGTTTCTTGAGTATCGGATTCGCCCACTTGCTAGCTAGCATCAGGCACAATTGCTAGCCCGACTACGGCAGACCTCTTTTATGAAGATTGCTGGGTGCCCGGCATCTTTTCGAATGCCCGAAAGTTCGGTTTTCTTGGTAAATATCTGCCGCTTCTTTCCCGATACCAACTTCATCGGACCGGGTGCATTTACGGTAAATGTAGATTGGACATTGGCGGTTATCAGAATCTTAAGGCAGATAGATCTGCCTGCTCCCGGCCCACCATGTTGATACAGCCTTGAGAAAAGTTGATAGATTCTGGGGGGGAAGATTCGTGTTATCACGCTGGTTGCCACGATATGGCCTGAAATGCCAGATAGGCTGCGCGCTGGGGACAGCAATCCTAGTGTTTGTCCAGGGTATGGGCGCAGTGGGTGAAGCTAGTGATCACCTTTTTAGATCCCCTTCGACTCTCGATGCCCATGTGCCGCAGCATAATCTGGAATGGCAAGCCACGGTGATCGATTTCTTGGGTAGCAGTGATCTAGCAAACGATAAAAATCCGCGCGATACGATCCCAGAGTTGCAGAGTCAATCCAAAACATCCAACCCCAAAACATCCGACCAGGCATCTCGTGTTTCGCCTTTTCGCAAATGGGTTGCGCCAAAAAAAAGCACAGCAATTTCAGAACAACCGGTTGCTGAACCAACCCCACAGGCAGACGAGTCCCGCAAGCCGACCGAAAAAGTGGCTTTACGGATACGATCCTCTCGACGTTTGCCTCAGCGAACTCCTCCCCAGACACGAAAAAAAGATTCTCAGCCACTTCCGGCCAAAACACAAAATAAAAAACAAGAATCACCATCTGAAGTAGCTGCCACGATTCCTTCACCGACAAAGAAAAAAGTGGAGCCTGCTCCATCACCGGATGATGTGGATCTTGAGCCCCTTACAAACAACCAAAAAAACTTACGTAAGAAGGTTCGGCGAGTATTGACGCACTACTACAACCGTCCACTCAATACTCGCGACCGCAGCCCATGGGAAGTCATGCATGGGATCTTGGCCTACGAAGTACACAGCAAAGTTTTACAAGGTGGACCTCAAGGGGATCCCATTACGGCCGTGGGTTGGCTTTGTTTTAACCAATCCTGCAAACGGCGTAGCCTGATGTACGTCAATGACGAAGGCAAACTACGTGTGCGAGTGGGACCCGCCTTGCAAGGGCACCGGGGGCAATTGCTTGCCATGTTGGCCCAGGCGAGTGTGAATCGCGACTACCCAATGCGAGTTGACGAACAGGACTACGTAATTGCTGACCTGATTCGGATGGAAATGGAAACTTGCTATCCTCGTACAGAGCTTACATTCAAACTGATTGGGCTGATGCATTATCTCAACTCCGATACGACTTGGGTGAATGATCAGGGGATGCAGTGGGATATACCGCGTCTGATTTCTGAAGAGATACGTCAGCCAATCCGAGGTGCCGCCTGTGGAGGAACACACCGCTTGTCGGGCTTGACGCTAGCTTATAAGACACGTGAAAAGCGCGGGGAGCCGATTGATGGAGAATACCTGAAAGCCAAAAAATTTGTGAGTCGCTATCAGCAATATGCATACCGTCTGCAAAACGGGGATGGTAGCTTGAGTACCGAGTGGTTTCGGGGTCCAGGTAACGAAGAGAGCATAGATCGCAAACTTAAGACCACTGGCCATATCTTGGAGTGGTTGCTGTACGCTGCCAACGAAAAACAGCTTCATCATTGGCGTACGGTCAAAGCGGTGAATTATTTGGCCAACATCATGCACAACAATCGCTATAAAAATTGGGAATCAGGACCGCTCGGACACGCAATTCATGCCCTCCTGCTCTACAACCGCTTGGTGTTTGAGCCACATGATCCTCCCAATACGCCGACATTGGCTGCCAAGCTAAGGCGATCGAGCGAAGCCTCAATGCGACGCTAACTCGGCTAGTGCTCCATTGAAATTTCAAGCCTTCTGCATTAAATTGCATACCACACGACGTGGTAAATATTCTAAGACTCAAGAATGCTGTGCGAGGTGGGAGCGAATTGAGCCCAGTATTGCCCCACAGGTTTAGGCCCTAATGAGTCTTAGGTTTCTTTGGCAGGAAGAATCAACAGGACCCCATGGCGCCTTCGATCAAGTTTACGGATCAACTCGAAGCTTTTTGCGATATTGCTTCTCAATTGGCCAAACGTGAAGATGCCGATGCCTTGCTTTTTTTGCTTGAAGGGTCAACCGATTGGGAAAAACTTCGGCAGGCCACCGGTAAGCAGCACGTGTTGGTAGCCAGTGAAAGGCACCAGCATTTGAGTAAGGCAGAAGATTTTGGTTTTGATACAATCGCACTCAATATCCCCGATAGCCCGGTCTATGAGCGCCTGACCCAGTCGCTCCTGGAAGGGGTGGCTGAGGACTTGATTGCACCCCAAGCCAGTGTGGTTGCTCTCTACAGCGGTTTTGAGGTGGGCACCATTGATTCGATCAGTGTGATACGGCTGGACGAACACCTGGGCCGTTTGACCGTCCATGATTTGCGTCAACTCGAAACGAAAATACCCACCCAAACACTTAAAACGGCCGTTGATCTTGCAGTTGCCATTGGTCGTGAAGGTCGCGAAGGCAAACCGGTGGGCACGCTTTTTGTAGTAGGTGAACACCGCAAAGTCTTAAAACATTGTCATCCATTAGGATTTGACCCCGTACGGGGGTATAGCGCCAGTGAACGTCAGCTAACAGATGCAAAGGTTCGCGAATCCATCAAGGAGATTGCCCAATTGGATGGTGCGCTCATTGTGGCCGCCGATGGATCGGTTATAGCAGCCTGCCAATATGTATCGGCCCCTGCAGCGGATATTGCTCTTAGCAAAGGACTGGGAGCGCGGCATTGGGCTGCTGCTGCCATCAGTCGTGCTACCAAGGCCATCGCAATTACGGTCAGCGAATCCAACGGCACAGTGCGCCTCTTTCAAAATGGCGAGGTCATGCTCCGCATCGAGCCATTCCGTCGCGCAATGAAGTGGAAGGACTTTGAGTACGATCCGTCGATTCCTAAAGACCAGAGGCCGAACCCGAATATTTCATAACATCCGAGCTAGCCCGGATATTTCAAACGTTCGGGCACCGAAGCGCTCCAGGTGCCCAGCCCCGAATAGAAACAGTACTCAAGCAATTAGTTAACGTGAAGCTGACCCTACTGGTGGGTCGTTACGCTTAGGAATACCAGTTCGGTGATAACAACAAGCCTACGTTAACCAAAACGGTTCAAGCCTGGGAAGAATACATTCCCAAGTATCTGCTGGCCTCAGTGTAGGGGGTCTACTTGCCGTAGCTACGCTGGCGTGGGCCCGATCGTTGGGAGAGTTCGGGCCGCTGTTGGTCTTTGCGGGCGCCACACGGGGAAGACCGAGGTACTCTCGACCAGTGTTTTCTTGGAGCTAAGCATTGGCAACTTGGGAGGCGCGGTCGCGGTCTCGTTCATCATGATCTTCGCCGCGATTATGGTATTGATGATTACTCGGCGCTGGGGGTCGCGCCATCTGACGCTCTAGGTAAGGAGAGCCGATAATACCAGTAGAGGGTAGAAGGAGGGGCATGAGCAGTTTGTAGAATAACTGCAGTGCGAAAAGGTGTTGGTAATCTATGCGACAGTCAAGTGTATTTTGTGGTGCCGTCTACGGCACAATGAATACTAAGGGATTCACGCTCCGACCCGGGCTAAAGTAACAACCGATTATTCCAGAACACACTCGTAGTGCTTCTTGCCTTGTAAACTTTTTGAATGTCGTCATAATGATGCTGTCCATAGTATCAATTACTTGAATGCGTGCTGGACTGTGTGCTATCGGATCACAGGAAAACTCGATAGGTCTGTAGGAATTCGAGCGAGGTAATAATTTGCTCTCGTGTTCCTTTTTGTACGTTGTACGTCTCTGACGCAGAATAGTCTCGATGGAACTCTGAATCCTTTCTGGCAGGGATTTGCATTAGACATTTTCCACAAAATAGTTACTCGCCCCTTTTATCGATGAGATTGTATGATTACACAACCAACTCTTGAGGCGTTTTGTTGCAGTATCTTTGAATCGATTGGGTTTGCTGAGGAGGACGCGCGTCTCGCTGCTGAAATTATTGTTCAGTGCGAAATGCGGGGCATAACCAGTCACGCAACCCGACTCATTCCAGCGTTGGTTCGTCACGTACAAGGCGGTGGGGTTGATCCGCAGGCAAAACCTGAGATCGTTGACGAGGGTCCGGCCTGGTCCATGATCGATGCCCAGGGTGCGCTGGGACACTTGGCGGCTTACCAAGGCGTGCAGATTGCGATGGAGAAAGCTCGTAAATGCGGCGTTGGCCTTGCTGGAGTTCGTCGAGGAAACCACCTCGGTGCACTTGGTGCCTATGCCTTGATGTTTGCTCGTGCCGGCATGATCGGGTTGATCACAAACAACACTAACCCTGTCATGGCGGTGACTGGATCGTGCGAAAAATCATCGGGTAATAATCCTTTTGCATTCGGCGCGCCAGCAGGCAACGAACCGCCCATTGTGTTGGACATGGCGTGCAGTACGGCCGCAGGGAGTAAGGTTGAGATTGCCGGCAAAAAGGGGGAAGACATACCCACGGGATGGATCATGGATTCTGTGGGGGCTGCCACTACCGACCCGCTCGACTACCTGGAGCGGAGTGGGGCACTGTTACCAATGAGCGGCCACAAAGGTTACGGATTGGCCGTCATGGTTGAAGTACTGGCAGGTGTTCTTACAGGGGCTTCACTGACTAGCGATATCAAAGATTGGGCCAAGCAGGCCGATCAAGTCTCCGATCAAGGTTACAATTTTATCGCTGTGGACGTCGAGTCTTTCATGCCCCGGAACGTTTATGATCAAAGGATCGACGGGTTAATCAAGCGGATTCGTAGTTCTCGCAAGATACAAGGAGTCGACAGGATCTACCTGCCAGGCGAGATCGAACACGAGAACGAGCAGCAGGCCCATAGCCAGGGAATGTCTTTACAGGATTGGCACCTCGAGAGTCTGAAACAATTGGCAATCAGTCTCGGACTCGAGCAGCAGTTTGCCGCCTTAGAAGAATAAAGGGGACAGGGACGCGTGGTCGTGGTCAGTTGGGTTTTAGCGAAGTCGCGCTGCCCCACCAATTGACTATAAAATGGAATGTCAGAAAAAAGGATCCATGACGGCTTTGTAGAAAACGTTCGAATTCGATATTGACTTGGTGCCTGGGACCGAGATAAGCAGTTCAACATATGTTTTCTACAGAGCTACCCACGATTAGTTCGAGAGATGCCCCCAAAGAGTCAAAACATGAAAGCACTCCTCTATCCAGAATTCGATACGTTGCAACTATGCGAACAGTCTGTGCCAGAACCCGCGGCAGACGAGGTTTTGCTGAGGGTTTCTGCCTGTGGCATCTGCGGTAGTGAACTCGAATCATTCCAGACTCGCAGCCCGCGACGGCCCCCACCGCTGGTGATGGGTCATGAATTCTGCGGAGTGATTGAGCGCCTTGGCGAAGCCGTCGAGGGCTGGGCCCCAGGCGACCGTGTTGTTTCCAATTCGGTGGTTCCTTGCGACAACTGCCCCTTGTGCAGCCGCGGCGACACGCATCTTTGTGAGAAACGTCAGATATTCGGAATGCACCGCTTCGGGGCGTTCGCAGAATGGACGAATGTCCCTGCGCGCTGTCTGCTCCCCTGGCCAGACGATTTACCCGCTGAGGCTGCTTGCTTGGCTGAGCCGCTTGGCAACGGGGTGCACATCGTGAGATTAACCCAGCACTTGCCGGCTAAGCGGGTGCTGGTGATTGGGGCAGGTCCAATCGGACTCATGTGCCAGCAGGCTTTGCAGGTGCTACGAGGTTCCCAGGTGCTGGTCAGTGATTTGGTTGACGAGCGACTCCAAGCGGCGTCCGCCGTTGGTGCTGAACTTGTGATCAACGCGGGTCGCGAGGACCTGGCGGGCGTGATCCAGGACTGGACCGACGGCCAGGGTATGGACCTGGTTGTTGATGCGGTTGGCTCAGAAATCACTAAGAAGCAGTCGATTGCAGCTTGTCGGCCTGGTGGCGCTGCGGTGTGGATTGGTCTCCACGGCAATAGTCTCACCTTTGATTCTTACGATCTCACGCTCCCCGAAAAGCAAGTGCTGGGAACTTATTCCGCCAAGATGGAGGAGCTGGCAAAAGCCTTAGAGCTGTTGGCCGATGGCAAAATTGAAGTAGCGCAATGGGTGCAGAGTTTTCCGCTGGATGAAGGTGTCGATGCGTTTCTTCGCATGGTTGCGGCAAAGGGCAACGACATCAAGGCGGTGCTCATGCCTTAGCGGCCAGGAAAGTAGTCACCGTTTTGTCGTTGCTATGAATCCTAGCACAAGTTTTCTCGACGCATCCCTGCTTAAATTTGGTTCACAGGATAGCTCGGGCGATTGCCTTGCAATACGTTGGCGATATTGGTGGCCGTCTTGGTCTTCAGCTCCACCTTCGCTTCCTCACTGTACCAGCCTGCGTGGTCAGAGAGGACGACATTTTCTAAGCCGCGCAGAGGACTGTCCTGAGGGATCGGTTCTTTTTGGAATACGTCCAACCCGGCATAGGCAATCTTACCGTCTGACAAAGCCTGCGCAACTTTTTGCTCATCCAACAAATGGCCCCGCGACGTGTTGATCAAGATGGCTTCATTTTTCATGATTTCTAATTGTTCTGCGCCAATCATGTTTTTCGTAGCTTCGGTCAGCGGAGCATGGACCGAAATGAAGTCTGACGCGCGCAGCAACTCCTCGAGTGTGACGGACTCAACCTGGTGCTCTTTCCAGGTTGACGCATCGACGTAAGGGTCGTAGCCGAGTACGCGGGACAGCCCCAAGCCAGATACCTTCCGCCGCATGGCTTTGGCAATTGCTCCAAATCCAATCAACCCTAGCACTCGGTCTTTCACACGATACACGGGCTGATTATGTGCCCAGTTCCAGCGGCCATTTCGAATACCACGATCTAGATACGGGATTTTTCGTACGCTGGCCATTAACAATGCCATGGCGTGATCTGAAACATCTTCGACCGCATAATCGGGCACGTTGGCAACCCAAATTCCTTTTTCAGTCGCAGCGCCCACATCCACATTGTCGTATCCAACACCATACCTCGAGATGATCTGGCAGCGATTCATGCAGGCAATCAGTGGGGCACCTACAGGAAACAGGTTGGCCAAGACCGCGTCGGCCTCCCGCAGCACGCCCATTGCCTGATCTTCCGATGTCAAATCGTGGATAACCAACTCTGCGTCAACCGATTGCAACACGGATCTTTCAATATCGTATTGACCTTGATACCGATCGTCGGTGACTACCACGTGGAACTGAGCCATCCTGTCATACCCTCGGTGCCGGACGTTGGATCGCTTCAAAGATCGTGCCGCCCACTTTTCGAGTGTCCAGATGGGCGAAACCACCTTGATCGGTTCGTCCGCTCATCAGCACTCCGATACCCAACGACTCTGCCTGCGCGATGGTCGCATCGAGATCGTCGATGTCGAATCCCAAATGGTGCAATCCTTCCCCATGTTCATTCAAGAAGTCTTCGTAAATGCTCGGTGTTTGTAGCGGACAGGACAATTCCAGCTCGAGAGGGCCCATGCGAGCAAAGGCCATTTCCCAATAGCCGTCGCTCGGTTGTCCTAAGTAAGTGATTTCCTTGTAGTGGATCTTCGGGAATACAAAAGGTCCGATCCCCAGAACATTTTCGTAGTACTGGGCTGCTTGCTCGAGTTCTCGCACCACCAGGCACACCTGGGTTGGAGAATCCAAGCCGAGTTTGTTGATGAGGTCTGCCTGTTCAGTCATGGGATATTTTCCTTGGTTTTCAGTGCCGTCCGAAATCTGATCGCCCGTTTTGAATAAACCAAGCCGTATTGTAGACTTGGGGAGTCGTACTTAACAGGAGTGACGCTGACGAATCGAATCCTTTCTGCGAAGTTGGCGGCTATCCTGGCAGCGGAATCGTGTCGCTTGCCCCTCCTGTGGTAAACCCACCATCGATCATCATAATCGTCCCATTGACATACGCTGCTTCGTCCGAAGCAAGGTAAACGACTGCACCCCCCAACTCTTCCGGTTCACCCACCCGTCCGCCAGGAATCCGGGTGCGCATCATCTCCATCCATTGATCGTTCTCCCAGAGCACGCGAGTTTGCTCGGTCCGAAACCATCCAGGGGCCAGCACATTGACGGTTACCCCTGAAGGCCCCCACTCCGAAGCCAGACTCTTGGTCAATTGTCCAACACCCCCCCGGCTGGCACAGTAAGCTGTGATTCGCGGATAGGCCATAACATTCGTTGCTGAGCCGATGTTGATAATTCGGCCCTGGCCTCTCTGGAGCATATGGGGAGCAACCGCCTGCGCGCAAAAGAAGACTGCTTTGAGATTCGTATCCAGGACAGTATCCCAATCTTCCCAACTCAGTTCCACGGCCGGTCTACGGACATTGGTCCCAGCATTATTGACCAAAATGTCGATCTGACCAAAGTGATCGAGTACCCGATCGGCCATCCCGCGGATGCTTGATTCCTGCCGGACATCAAGCTCCAAGCCAAGGACTTTGCTTCCTGTCGCTGTTATCTCGTCGCACACCGGGTTGAGCGACTTTTGGGTGCGGCTTGTCACAACGACATCCGCGCCTGCATGGGCCAATGCTTTGGCCATTGAGCGTCCCAGGCCTCGACTGCTCCCCGTCACAATGGCAACTTTTCCCGAAAGATCGATGGTATGGCTCATGGCAGTTCAAGGTTCACAATGTAAAGTTTTTAGTCGACGAAAGAACTATCGCAAATAGATTTGGGCAGTATAAGTCATACCTGCTCGATTTGACACAAGAGGGTCCGAAATTTTACAGCAGACCTTCCCCTGAATGTAGTACCAGTCCTTCATGATACTGGCGAGTTACTTGAACCTCTACCATTTTCTGATCCAGCAGCTGGGTACGATTGTGCCGAGTGCGGCCAATAGAAGAAGCATGGAGTTGGGTTCTGAAACGGTTGTGCCAAGAGCCATGAGGACAGAACTATCGGAACGATAACTTCCCTGCCAGGTGGCGAGATCGGAGGCACTTAACGGATTCGGAGAAATCCCATATTGCCATGCTAAGAAGTCACCTCCATCAACATGACCATCAAGATTGTAGTCGCCAGGAGCTACCAACGTAAGTGTTAGCAGGGCGTTTGAAGCGAAGTTATTGCCGATAACCCCACTACTGTTGGTCATGAGTGTTTGACCCGTGCGAAGTCCCAGAGGAACAGGATCGGTAGGCAAATTGATTACCGCAGGATCGATAGCAGGCAGCGAGGCCGCAGAGAGCGTGAGTGTGTTGTCAAAAATCGAATCAGCGCGGCTTACACACAACCAGGAACGATCGTTTCTATCCTCTGTATCGCAATGTTAGATTAATATAAGCTGGCCACATCAAGTCGATGCCAAGTTCAGGGCAAACTAGCAATTTCACCGTCTGCCCGATTGCAAAGTCTGCCTAGCACGACCGTGTCGAGTAAAGGATCTAAAGTCCGCACACTCCCATCCCCTAATGCCACATTACAACCTCCTGGATGCCAGCTGCCGAAAGACATGAAAATAGCCAGGGTATCTTGAGGTCCATTGCCGATTGGATAGCCGGGACCGCCTACTCGTGCTGAGGCAAACAGATGGTCACCGTCGAACAATGGAGCATTGTCTGGGTAGCGCCCAAGCTGACCTTCACGCACGTGCATTTCACCCAGTAGAAGCGTTTGACTGAGACCATCGGTCACTTGCTGGGCGGTAATTTTGTCAATGAGTTCATCAGGTGTAGCCCCATTCGCACTGCAAAAAGTGCGCGCGGAGATGAGTACTCCACTTCCGTTACCACCGTGATAAAAGTCTGTCTCAGCACCGACTGCGCCTGCTGAACCGTCCCCATGGTTGGCTCCGTAATCGCCTAGGGCTCCTCCCGGTTGCCAGCGGAGGGCATCACATCCGCATCCTGAAGGTACGTCTTCGATGTAATATTCGTCGTCTACGGTCGCGTCCGCTGCAATTCGCCGGGAAGGACAAAGAAAAGCAGGAACCACCTTTTTGCGCAATGGTTCTGGATGTCCAGAAAATGCCCAATCCAATCGCCAGCTCTCGGCCAAGGATTTTTGCTCGATGAATGGCAGAATGCGAGCGGGCCAACTCGGTTGAAAACCACTGCAGTAATATTCCCAAGGATGTTCAGGATGCGGTTCGAGTCGAGCCGGTGGAAAAAAACCGAAAGTATGTTCATGCTCAACGACAGCTAGGGCAAGCTGATGGAGATTATTCTTACACTGGGTATCGCGCGCGGCTTCGCGAGCCGCTTGCACGGCAGGAAGTAAGAGGCCAATCAAGAGCCCTAGGGTCGCGATGACAACCAACAGTTCAACTAAAGTGAAACCGTTTTTTCGGCAATGAGGTACGTGGTGTTTCATGGATTATAAAACGCTACTGTTCGACTTTTACATCAAAGACATTGTTGTCAATCGGTTCGACAATAAATTCCAGAGTCGTGGAGTCGTAATTGGAGTACTTCTTAGCAACGATCTTATGAGCGCGGTGCACTAGTGGCTGGAGATTTTTTCCGGGATTAGGGACGTGTTTTTGAGGTGCAGGAACTTCGGTAATAATATGTTGTACGATGATCGCTTGATGTTTGCCGGCAATGGCACCGTCGAATGGTCGGTATGTTGTCAGCTGAAATGAACCATCCTTTTGAATTTTGGCTCGTGCATTGATGCCTAACTCGACACTCCGAAACTCAATCATCCCGGTATCTGCCGGCGCGCCATCTTCGAATAGAACCCTCCCTGTTACCGGATAGACTCTCTCCCCTTGGGAACAACCGTTCCCGCAAGTCAGGGAAAAGGCGATTGCCAACCAATATCCATAATAACCAGGTTTATCCATCAAACGGTTCCTAATGCGCTATGTTGTGTCCAATAGCAAATCCAAGGCCACAACAAAATAGATCGCATAGCGCCAAACTACAGAGCCTGTGAAAAAACGTACCGTAAAGTATAGTCTACGATACTCATCCGTCGAATAAGCCACTGCAGGAAGGGTGGCGACAGTGAGTTCTGCAAGGCTCGCCAAGGGGTCTACCTGAGAGAGCAGAGCCGACGAGACCCCAGGTTCGATCACCTTGGGGTAGTGAGCGATAAGCGGCACTCGGGTGCAGCCCTCGAAGCTTGAGTACTTGCCGGCCCGCCAGGGACCGGCCGGCTCATGACCGTTCCGCTTCTCGTTCGCATCGTCCTGGTAGTCGTCGTCGAGCACCGGTCCGTTATCGCTGGAGAACAGGAGTAGTGTGTTGTCCGCGAACCCGTGCTTGGCCAACGCCTTGTTGAGTTCGCCAACGCACCAGTTGATCTCGAATATGGTGTCGCCGCGCGGCACGTGAATATCGTGCGTTGAGAAGAAGAGGAAGAAGGCTGCATCCGGAGGAATTTTGTCCATCCTCCAGTTCTGTAGTCGAACTTATTTCTGAAAATCTTTAGACACTAGCTGCGATAGTGAGATTCATGCAGTAGAATAGCGGGCCGTCTAATAATGAAATGGTTCCAGACACTTCGGTATGGGAATGACGCGAATAATAGATTTCGGTTCGAATCAGTATGGTTGCCGCAGAGCATTTTTCAACGTCATCCTGCTGGTGCTGACGCTGCATGCTAGCGCCCTGGGTGAGCAAACCACGTTCTACGTAGCCGTTGATGGCAACGATGCAAATCCCGGTACGTTAGCCAAGCCGTTTGGTACGCTTGGGCGTGCCCGAGAAGCCCTGCGCCGGGAGAAGCTAAAGCAATCGTCGGTTCAACCTCTTCGTGTCGTGTTGCGCAAGGGGAAGTACTTCCTTGACAAGGCCTTTGTGCTGGGTGAAGAAGACGGCGGGACTCGGGACAGCCCTATCATTTACGAGAATTATAAGAATGAAACGGTTGTGATTAGTGGTGGTGTGCCACTGNCCGGCTGGCAAAAGTACCGAGGAGANATTCTCAAAGCATCTCTGCCACCCGGTGATTGGNACNTTAGCTGNAGCCGTCAGCTTACTTGGAACGGGAAATTGCAGACCCGAGCTCGCTATCCCAACTGGGATGCCCAGGCCAATCCTCTCATTGGNGCCTACATCAATATTGAGGATGCGGCCGTTCCAGGCAGTGATACGGCGTTTCGATATGCGGATGGGGGTATGCCGCGTCGTCATCAAAAGCCCCATCTGGGCGAAGCGCTCGTGGAAGTAGCGGGTGGTTGGAGCAGCAACGTCGTACCCATCAAATCGATTAGCTACGAGGACCAGATAGTAACCCTCCAGCATCGGACCTGGCATAGTGAAGCTGACAACTTCNTTCGGTATCGACACATGCCNTTTCGAAAGCGGGGCAAGCGTGACTCACCCTTCGTGCTGTTTAATCTGATCGAAGAATTAGATGNGCCGGGCGAATGGTGCCTCGATACCGAAGAGGGCGTTGTCTATTTTTGGCCGCCGGAGCCAATGAATTCAAAATCGGAAGTCGTTCTTACAAAGCTCCGTACGCTGATCGACATTCACGGCTCAAGTAACCTTGTGATGCGCGGACTGAAGTTCACCGAAACTGGCAGCGGAGAAAACTACCATCGTTTTGGACTGGACGGTTATGGCGCTCAATTTCCAATCAAAGGTTGGGACTACTGTGGCGAAGCAATCTACATGCGGAAGGCTTCGTATTGCAAAATCGAAGACTGCGAATTCTATGCTCTTGGCGGCAACGGTATTTATCTGGCTGGTGAGAATCTCAAGAACAACATTTCTTATAACCGCTTCGCGTACGTCGGCTCCAATGGGGTCTCATTGCTAGGAACGAAACAGGCTCATCCCTTCGGAAATCGAGTCACCAATAACCGCTTTGACAAAACNGGTTGGATTAATCACTACACAGCCTCAATATTCGCCGGCCTCAGCAACGGCAACCTCATCGCCCACAATGAGATTTTCGATACCCCACACCATGCGGTGAACCTCGCCACGAACGGATTCGGACGAAATGTCTTAGAATACAACCGCATTGCGCGTACTTCTTTGGTGCTCCACGACACCGGGGCTGTGAACATGTGGATGGACCCTTACGCGATTGACGAGGAGGGAAATGTACAAATCGTCAATCGAACCGATCGTTGCGGACACATACTTCGATTCAATCATATCTCGGACTCGAACCAAGGCTACTATCTCGATGATTGGACAAGCAATTGCATTGTGTACGGAAATATTTTCGACCAAGTTTGGAACGGGGTCACNATTCACGGCGGAAGAAACAATTTGATCGAAAACAATATCTTCTATGATTGCGGCTGCTTGACGTACTGTGCCAATGATTTAGTTGCTAGAGGCAAAGAGGCTGAATTCATGCACGCGTACTGCGTCGGTAACCGAGTGAACAACAACATTTATCACTCCGGAAAAGATTCTAGTAAAAGCAACCTGTATTGGTTCTACACAATCGATCAACCCGGGTATGAAGAAGAGTTTCCTGCAATTGAAGAAAAAAGATTCGCACAAATCGAGCGAAACACCTACTTCATGGAAACCGGCACCTATCANATCGGCGAAAGCTGGTCGGTGAAGCCCTGGGTCATCTACCAATGGGATGATTGGCAGAAACTGGGGTACGACACGACTTCTGTGATTGCCGACCCAATGCTAGTCGATCCTGAAAACGACAACTTTAATTTGCATCCTGATTCACCCGCGCTTGACCAAGGCTTTCAGCCGATCGACATGTCCAAGATAGGGATACAATCACGGAACTGATCGCATTCGCACCTCATGAGTCACCAAAAGACAGTCATTTTGTTCGGGCCAATCGTCAATGAGTAGCTGATCTTGTGGGTAGATTCTCCCACCGAAATTACCCTAAGTACTTCTTTAAACACAAGAATGACAGCACTTTAGTAGATTCTACTCAAAGATCCANTTTTCATTCTTNGCCTATCCTTTTCTNTTTTTCATCGATTAACAAATCGTNCAGCGCANTCACTCCCTCTGTGCCGTCAAAANGATGTTTCGGAAGTTGATCTCGGCGCCTTCCGATTGCAGCGCGATCGCGCCGCGAGTTTCGCTGCACTCGGTGACGTGATTGACTAGTTCGCCGTTGGTGNGCAAGTAGCCGGTCGGTCTTCCTTTACAAACCAGCGCACTGTTCCGGACCGCCATACTTTCGAGGGTAGCTTGTCAGTGTCTTGCTTGCGCTCTCGGGAATTCCATAGATATGGCGTCCAGCCGGTCAGGTTCTTGCCGTTGAAAAGCGTAATCGACTTGGGTTCGGTCGCGCGGGTTGCAACATTCGTCAGAAATATCACCAACAAGACGACACTTGAAATCAGATTGAGGCTATGCATGCTTTTGCTCACGTTCTTGTTCTCACTCCCGTGTTAGTCAGACGTCGCATTGACCCACCCTAGAAGCGATTCTGCCNCATTTATCCACTTCGAGTACGTTCAGAGAATAAATGGGCCTGACCCAAANGTGAGCCAAACCGTAACTTAAAAACTGGTTTCACTCGTGGGGGCACTACATAATGTCCACACTCTGGTTATGACCTCACGTGTGATTATTTTGTAGTCTACTTGCCGCCGTTGGTATTCGAGNCAATGACTTGAATACGTGCAGATCTAGTGCTTCNGGAAGCCTAAATACGCAGATAGATTTACGGGCTTTCGGCACATTNATAGGTATTTTGCGCTAGGGCGAGCTGAAAGGTTCGCTGAGACCACAGTAGAGGTAGCTACTAGGGGCCCTTTCATTGCCCTATTCTATGCCGTTCTGTGACAGGAACTGTGCCAGAGCAAAATCATTCGACGTAAGTCAGTATCCCCGGCTGGATTCGAACCAGCAACCTTCGGCTTCGGAGGCCGACACTCTATCCAGTTGAGCTACGGGGACGTGTTTGAATTTGGTCCCGTAATAATACCGTATAAATCGACCTTGGGTAATGACTGGGAGCGACCCAGCTGTTTGCTGCGAGGCGATTCTCTACATCTTAAATCGTCCAGGATCTTGGGGATTCGACGATTTCGGTAGGTTAGCGAACGGCATCCAAGCCTTCACTTGATTTATTGTGTTTTATCCGGGCGAGCTCTCATCATCGATACACCAGATGCGATGCCACAAAAAGGTAACGCCCATGGCAAGGGCAATGGACGACGGTTCGGTGATGGTGTTGGCGTTCGCCTCAATGTTGTCGATGCCTAATTTGACGGATAAGCCACTGCCCACTGGAGGTGGACGCAGGAGCATCAAACTCAAGTACGGCACTCGGCGGTGGAGGTCCTGCGGTAGGAGAAACCGAGTGGGTAGACGTTAGCTGATCATTCGTGTCTATCTCTTTATTCTTTCCTCCCTTTCCAGCAGATGTACTAATCCTCTTGACCATCAGACTTCCCTTTCTGTAAGTAGGCTATACGAAGAGAAGCTTACGTCACCGTGTAGTTTACCATTCACGGATCCGTTTGAAACTATTTTGGGAATCTTTTTCGCAGAGATCCTACACGCTGGTTTACCGATTGAATTGGCGTAGGGAGGAGTTGGTGGATGACTTGAGATTTAAGGTCTTCCAGTAGCTTTAAACTAAGAGACTCCGCCAGAGACTCAAATCAGGATGTCGTGCACCGGATGCTGCTCCTCGACGCCGGTGAGCCGCATGTTGAGTCCCTGGAACTTGTAGGTTAGGCGGGAATGGTCGATACCCAGGCAGTGCAAGATCGTGGCGTTCAGGTCATGAATGTGTACTGGATTCTCAGTGATGTTGTAGCTGAACTCATCCGTATTGCCATAAATGAGTCCGGGCTTGACTCCGCCGCCGGCAAGCCAGACGGTAAAACACTTGGGATGATGATCACGGCCATAGTTGTCTCGGGTCAACGGTCCCTGACAATAAATCGTGCGACCGAATTCGCCTCCCCAAATCACCAGCGTATCTTCCAGCAGACCACGTTGTTTAAGATCTTGGATGAGCGCCCAACAAGGTTGATCGATATCATTGCACTGATTGGGCAGATCGCCGCCAACGTTACCGTGTTGGTCCCAGCCGCGATGGAAGATCTGCACAAACCGCACGTCACGTTCCGCCATCCGGCGCGCCAACAGGCAACTGGCAGCAAAAGATCCCTGCTTATGGACGTCAGGCCCATACATGTCGAGCACGTGTTTTGGCTCCTGAGATAGATCGGTTAAATCCGGCACGGAGCTCTGCATGCGAAAGGCCATTTCGTACTGCGTAATCCTTGCTTGCGTTTCGGGATCGCCAAATTGATCGAACGTCTGCTGATTCAGACGCGTCAGTGAGTCAAGCATCCGGCGGCGCGTGGTGCTGTTGATTCCAGGCGGGTTCGAAAGAAACAGTACTGGATCGCCCAGGCTACGTAGCGCTACGCCCTGATGTTTGCTGGCCAGGAAACCGGAGCCCCACAAGCGGTTGTACAGGGCTTGGGCTTCCTTCCGACCTGTCCAGCTGGAGGTGATCACGACAAATGCGGGCAAGTTTTCATTCATCGTACCCAGTCCGTAGCTCAGCCAAGCCCCCAAGCTCGCTCGGCCAGGCAATTGATCACCCGTACAGATGTAGGTTATCGCCGGGTCGTGATTGATGGCCTCGGTGTGGACTGATTTGACGATGGCAATGTCATCTACCATTTGGCCATGAAAGGGCAACAACTCGCTTACCCATGCCCCACTCTGTCCGTACTGCTGAAAAGAATACTTTGAAGGTGCCAGCGGAAACCGGGCCTGGCTGCTGGTCATGGTTGTGAGCCGCTGTCCCATGCGAACCGATTCGGGCAGGTCTTTGTCGAACCAATCGGCCATGGTCGGCTTGTAGTCGAACATGTCTATCTGTGATGGTGCTCCTGCCATGAACAAATAGATGGCCCGTTTGGCCTTCGGGGCAAAATGAGGAACGCCCGGTAGACCANCTTGNGCCGGNAGNCCATCTTGNNGTANTACGGNNTGGGCCTGCGCGGGCAGTAACGAACTCAACGCGGCCGTACCGAGACCCAATGCTCCGCGCTGAAAAAAGTGTCGGCGCGTTACTGCTTGAATATGTTCTTGAGTAGGATCCATGAAATGTTCTCGACAGCCNGTGGATTTTGAGCACCTTNTCCCCCTGTAGNGAATGACCTTTGTGACGCTTATGCGCGTGATGGCATAGCCGGAATGTCACGGAGGTATATTCTCTACATGTCAATGGATCGGCTCTTAGTTTTTATTAACCACCTTGTCTAAATTGAGTAAGAGATTTGTAACGATTGTCCAGGCAGCCAGCTCGCTCGGTTGGCCGTTCTGTTGGGTTGCTTGTTCTCCTTGTTTCGTCAGNGCAAGGGCAGCAGATTGGTTTTGTTGGTAGTTGACTAGCTGGTCCTTGTAGAGTTGTACCAACTCGGTGATTGCTGCCTCGCTGGCATGGCGTGCCGTGCAAAGTCGATACAAGTAGTCGACACGCTCGGCGATCGAAAGATCCTCCAGTCGTATTGCGCGTTGGGCCAANGCGCGAGCCGCTTCCACATATTGGGGGTCGTTTAGCAACAGCAGGGCCTGCAATGGCGTATTGGTGCGTTCGCGGCGGACACAACTCGACTCACGCGAGGGACCGTCGAAGGTGGACATCTGTGGCGGAGGGGCCGTTCGTTTGTGGAACGTGTAAAGCGATCTTCGATGAACNTTCTCGGGCCCGGTGTCGGCAACAAACTTAACCGTGTTTGAGTCAGAGTAACCTACAGCCTTCCAGAGACCGTCTGGTTGAGGCGGCTTGACGCTCGGACCGCCCATTTGTTTCACGAGCAAACCACTTACCNCCAAGGCTTGATCGCGCAACATTTCGGCATCGAGCCGGAACCGTGGACCACGGGCCAGAAAACGATTCTTGGGATCATTGCGTGTTAATTCCGTAGTTGCGTAGGAACTCTGCCGATAGGTGGCCGACATGACAATCCTCTGCAGGAGCCATTTAACGTCCCATCCACTTTCGCGAAACTCGACTGCCAACCAATCCAGCAACTCAGGGTGTGAAGGGGGTGTGCCTTGACTGCCGAAGTCATCACTCGTTTCAACCAGGCCGATGCCGAATAGTTGTTGCCAGAATCGGTTCACGGCTACGCGACTGGTAAGCGGGTTTTCATTCGAGACCATCCAGCGGGCCAGCCCCAGTCGGTCGCGTGAAAACTCTTCGCTCATCGGCGGCAAGCAGTCGGGCGTCTGACGCTCGACTTTCTCACCCGGTTGATCGTACGCACCCCGGATTAGCACGAACGCGTCACGGGGATTTTTTTTCTCGATAAACACAAGCGTCGTTGGCACTTTTTCCTTTTCGGNCTCAATCTTTTTCTCGAGTTCTTCATACGTCTTCTTTTGATCCAAGTACTGCGAATCATTTCGAATGAGNTAATAAAGTCGCAGCATCTCGAGCTGCTGCTCAGACAGCTGCTCTTGAGAGGAAGGAAGAATAGGATTTAGTTGACTGCTGATAAAAATTNCCAACACTTCAAGCTCCGACAATNGCCGTNGGTACAAACGCACGTCGTCGATGGTCGCACCGCGGAATAGAGCCTCCGTGTCACGACTCCCCAACANCAACGGCTTGTNATGCTGGATGCCCCGTTTGTACTTCAACGAGTCTGAATGGACATCCAACGGAACACGTTTGCCATCGACATAGATCACCAATCCTGAGGCCTCTCGAGACCCGTCGTTCGTTACAAAGACGTGATGCCAGCTCCCAGCCTCTAGCACTTTTTCCTTCGTCGAAACCTTGATAGAAAAACTGGGCCGCTCGCGGGCCAGTTCCGCGCTGACGATCCCGTTGTTTACCGAGACTTCATAACCTTGGTTGTGATTTGCAGCGTCCAACTTCGCGATGATTGGCCCTGAAGTGAAGCTTTCGGTTCGGATCCATGCTCCGTAACTAAAAGGTCTATGGCCTTGAAAACTACCCACNTTCCCATAATCGATGTAGTTGTCCCCACTGAACTTGAACCCACCTCCTCTTCGGCCTTCTGTCCAGATTGGATTTCCCCGAATTCGCCCGGGCTTCTCCGGCTGAGCATCGTTACTCACCAGATTACCTGACATTTCTTCGAAGTTGCTGCTGAAGACCGGTCCTTCGACGCCGTCGTCCGATGGGTCCAATTTCTTTTCTTTACTCGGATTAATATGCTCTGTGAGCCAGGTCGAGAATTCCGGCAACTCAGCCCGCAGCCGATCATAGCGATCTGCTCGATTAATCTCCAGGTCCTGTTGCAGAGTCTCAATCAATGCGGTTTGTTCTTTGGAGGGTACGCTAATGATGGGAATCGGGGCCTTGGCATTGTCATCTATCGGGGGGCCCTTGATGCTGTTAAAGAACGCAAACAGCTGGTAAAACTCTTTCTGCGAAATCGGATCGAATTTGTGGTCGTGGCAGACTGCGCAACCCAACGTCAGACCAAGGAATACCGTGCCGGTCGTGCTCACGCGATCGACCACATTTCGCACGTAAACCTCTTCTATGATGGATCCCCCTTCGCTAGTCGACACATGACAGCGATTAAAGCCGGTGGCGATGATTTGATCCAACGCAGGATTGGGTAGCAAATCTCCCGCCAGCTGTTCCACGGTAAATTGATTGAATGGCATGTTGTCGTTGAATGCCTTGACAACCCAATCGCGATAGAGCCACATCTCACGATAGTTATCGAGATGCAATCCGTGTGTGTCCCCATAGCGGACAGCGTCTAGCCAAAACCTTGCCATGTGCTCGCCGTAGTGTGGCGACTGCAGGAGGCGCTCGACAACATGCTGGAAGGCGTCAGGTGAATCGTCGGCCAAAAAAGCATCCACTTCGGCAAGCGTTGGAGGCAAACCGGTCAAGTCGAACGTGACGCGACGGAGGAGTGTTTCCTTATCGGCCTCGGGAGAAGGCTGCCAGCCCTTTTTATGCAGTTCTGCTTGAATAAAATAATCGATTGGGCCGTGTGGCAACTTGTCCTTTTTTGTGGAGGGCAATTCCTGCTGTTGGGGCGGCACAAAGGCCCAATGCTGCTTCCATGACGCGCCTTCCTTAATCCAGCGACGAATCAGTTCGGTTTGTTCGGGAGTGATCGATTTACCCGTGTCGATCGGCGGCATCACTTCGTCTTCATCCGTGCTGGCGATGCGACGATACAGTTCACTTTCATCCGGCCTGCCGGGAACAATGGCCACGTTGCCCGAGGGGGTTTCATGCGTGCTGCTTTTGAGTTGATCAATACGAAGATCCGCCTCACGGCTGTTTTCGTCGGGGCCGTGACAGGCGTAACAATTCTCGGAAAGAATTGGTCGAATATCGCGCAAATAGTCGACAGCTTCGTCGCCCTCATTGAGCTGCGCGAAAGCCTTTGCTGGGAAAATACATCCAAGCAAAACAGCAGGGATTAGCAATTGTATTAGCGCACCGCAACGCATCGTGTTTGAAACGAATAGAGTAATAATTGTTCCCGTCGGAGTACGACCATTTCATTTCTGCAGCAGGAAGTGTAGGCTATTTCAGTATTATAGTCGGATCAGCAACGTGTTGAAGAACCAATCTGCAAAGGGTTAACAAAGATGTCTCCTGAAAGGCTAAACAAGCACTCTCGCGTTGTTACCGAAGATCCGAGAAACGGACAGAACCGGAGTATGATCTCCAATATCTTGCGATTGCAAGGTCGAGATCCGTACGAATTCTTCAGTGGTCCAGATCCCAAACCGCCTCTCATCGGTATCGGTGAGACAGAAACCGAGTGGTCGCCTTGTAATGGGCATCTCCGCGATCTGGCCAAAATCGTGGAGGAAGAACTTTGGCAACGTGGCATGATCGGCATCATCGATAGTGTGGGTGGGTTTAATGATGCGCATACCATGGCGACCCCTGGAATGCGCTATTCACTCCCCTCCCGGCAGATTACCAGTGATGGGTTTGAAAAGATGGCCATTGGTTTCAATACGGATGGTTGGATTGCACTTGTCGATTGCGACAAGACCGTTCCGAGTCCTGTTATTTCAGCGGGGTCGATTACGGATCGACCCTGTGTTGTCGTTTATGGCGGTACCATCAAGCCGGGCCACTTTGAAGGTCGCGAGATCGACATCGGTGACTCAGTTGAGTCGGCCGGAAACTTCGCCGCAGGCAGAATAGACGAACAGCAGATGATGGGTATTCAGGTGGAGGCGTGTCCGGGCTTTGGCGGCTGTGGCATGTCGGCGACATCTTTTTCCAGCGCGGTTGTCAATGCAGCACTCGGGATGCAAATCATTTCGAGCGCATCGACCCCTGCAGAAGACCCCTACAAACAGGAGGAGTGTCGCTTAGCAGCACAGTACCTGGAACGTCTGATGCGAGAGGAAATCTATCCGCAGCAGATCGTTTCGCGCGAGGCGATTCTCAATGGAGCGAAAGCACTGATGCTGTGCGGTGGGTCAACCAACTGCGTGATGCATCTTCTGGCAATCGCACAGGCATTTGAAATTGACTTTTCTTACCACGACTTTCAAGAGGTTGCGCTCGAATGTCCAGTGATCTTGAATATGCGTCCACTCGGAAAATATTCGGCAATTCATCTGCATCATCGCGCGGGTGGCTTGCCAGCACTGTTCAAGTACGCCATCGCAGAAGGGCTTCTCAATGGTGATTGTCTTACCATCACCGGAGAGTCGCTCCGCGCGAGCGTAGCGGAAGCTGCCGACTTGAAGTTCGGCAGCGGTGAGCAAGATGTTGTGTTGCCGGTTGCCAATCCGCTCTATCAGAGCGGACATCTTCGCTTCCTCACGCGTGGCAACCTGGTTGAGGGAGGAGGTGCGGTGGTCAAGTTTAAGACCGACAACCACACCTTCGACGGTACGGCGCGGGTCTACGAAAATGAGGACGCAGCGGCAGCTGGCTTTGCAGCGGGTGAGTTTCGGTCCGGAGATGTCATTGTTGTTCTTGGTGAGGGACCGGCCGGCGGACCAGGAATGCGTGAACTATTGCGACTCACGGCGCTGATGTACACGTCGGAAATCAGCGACGAGATCGTCCTTGTCACTGTTGGGCGCTTAAGTGGTGTTTCGCGAGCGCGAGCGCTGGTCGTGCATCTTTCGCCAGAAGAGTTTCACGGCGGACTGATCGGCTTGGTAAAGACGGGTGATTCAATTCGAATTGACGGTTCGGACGGTACCATCGAGCTCATCGTCGACGAAGCAGAGATCGAAGCTCGTCGGAGTGCCTGGAAAAGGCCCGCCCCGCTACCCGGAAACGGTCGGTTAGCGAGATTCCAACGCCATGTACAACCGGCCGACAAGGGCTGCATAGAGATTTGACTTCTTGCTGCTGAAGAGCCGGTTGGGCCCTGTGAGTGCTCGGATACCCAAGTCGGTTTCTTTGCTTCGTTATCATCTACTCCGCACTACGCTTCTTCGCTCGTGGCATCAAATTGCCCTCCTTCGGTTGCGTCCTAACGCCCTGATTATGACTCAGAACGTGGACTCGTTTGAAGGGGGCAGGTCAGTCGTAACCCTAGAAGAGCTACGACTTTGTGTGGCTCTTAGCAATCTAGTGCCAAGCGGAGGACAAGGGACTCGAACCCTCAACCCCTTGCGGGGCACCTGATTTCGAGTCAGGCT
>PATG01000088.1 GCA_002713555.1 Planctomycetaceae bacterium | reverse complement strand
CCCAACCTCACCTGGCGGGACGTGCAAGAGATCCTCATCCGCTCCGCCCGGCAGAATGCCAAGTTTTCCACACAAGCCGACGGCTTCGACATAACACAGGGAATTGAGCACAAAAACACGTGGATCATCAATCAAACTCCTCTATTTCACGACCCAGATATCTATGATCCAGATATTCCGGCAGCGACGCTTATTGCAGCGCCTACGCTCGATCNTAACCTGACAAGTTTAGTAAGTGGAGTGCACTACGCTCCGACACCTCAAGTGTTGACNACCGCCACGGGTTACACCATTAGCCAGGGTNNCGGANCANATGGCGAGATGATCGGGTATGCCCACGGGGTAATCGATGCGGAAGCGGCCGTCTTGNTGGCCGAGCAGTGGCACACCAAGGGGCAGGNGCTCCCCCCGGAATTGACCTTTACCACGACATTGGAATCGCTGNGAGCANCTCTGCCTGCACTTGAGGTGGTCGCGGACANCAACTTTGAGGTCCCAGGCGGATTGTTTGGCGAGNNGGNNTTTATCGNCTACTGGGACGAGTATTTTGTTGAGGAGCCCTTCGAGGANTTTGCCGGCGCCCCTTCGCGNGGCCGTCCCTTGGAACTGACTGTTCCAGACTCCAACGCGATGACTATCGAAACGCTTGAAGTCCATATGGAAATCAGCGGTGGGACCGCCGCAGCGCTCGACGGCGTGAGGATGGTAGTGGTTTCGCCAGGCGGAACNTTCTCCGATCTGAATCATTACCAGGGCAGGGTCGGTGCGGTCGACGACGGTGGCAACCTCGATTTCACGTTCTCTACCAATCGCAGTTGGGGAGAAAGGTCCGATGANGCGATCATTTTTGATCCTGTCACTGCAGAACCTATTATCGATACATCNGGGTCGGGTGGAAACCAGTTCAATAGNTTTTTGCCAGGCAGTGCCGGCGACTTGATCACGCGAGGCTGGCAGTTGCATTTCGAAAACTGGGGCCCCACNGNTTTCAATGTCGNTAGTCTGGAAATTGCCTGGCACGGATCTCCAATCAGCGCGGCCACCGAGCGGGTCCAAGGCCTGATCGGCATCGACGACGGGCTGATCACCCCTCAAGACGGCCTGTTTAACTTCAGCCGGGTGATTCAAGAGATCGGAGATTCCGACGGCGATCCCGAAACGATACGGCTGGGGGATGTCAGGAACATAATCGACGAAACTCACGAATCGATGGCGGCCAATGTGACGGTTTTAGCGCACCGTGATGTGAACGCCAACGGATTGNTGGATGCAGGTGTCGATGTGTTGGTAGACCAGTTCGTCACCGGCGCAGACGGAAACTACTACTTCGATCTGCTACCCGATGACTACATCGTCTCGTTGGACAGTACATCGCTCGACGGCTACGTGGCCCTGGATGATTCGCTCACTCCAGCCGGATTCCTGCAGGACTACCAGGCCGAGTGGGCCATCTCCTCGGACTACTTTCAGGTGTGGGATTACGATGCCAACTTAGAAGTTCCACTCAATCCAGCCACCGACGCGCCGTTCGCCTTTATTGACGGCACGGGCAATGCCGTCACCTACGGCATGAAGGACATCAACTTTCTGCTGGATCTCGGCNCGCCGGTTGTTCCTCAGGTAGAGTTTAGCGGCAGCGTCACGACCGATTTTAATGGCGATGGCATTTTTAATAATAACGACACCCTGATGCCAGGCGTCAATGTGTTTGCCGACGTCAANCGCAACGAACAATTCGATGCGGGCGAAATGCTGACGTCCACCGACGCCAGCGGACAGTACAGCTTGGTAGTGCCTCTCACAGAGACCANCCTCATGAATGTGGGCGTTATTGCTCCTNTTGACTGGACACCCAGCGATCCGGTTTCAGGGGTAGCAACCTTCTTTACAGAAGTCGGAGATGTTTTTAACGATGTTGATTTTTCGATAATGCCGCCCGCATTTAGTCCGGGAGACGACATCCTCCAGCCGGGATATCTGTTAGGCACAGTTTTCGAGGATAAAAACGAAGACACCTTGCAACAGTCGGNTGAGAATGGCGTAGCCAACGTAACGGTCTATATTGACGCGAATAACAGCGGTGCCCTCGACCCGGCTGAAATCACTTCCACAACAAATAGTCTGGGAGCCTTTGTTTTTGCGGATATTGCTCCAGGCAATTACAACTTGCGNATNGACCTGACTTCGAATCCCGAACTGGAGCAAACGTCGCCCGAGTTTAATAGTCCTCGCACTATTACCATCAATGGCAATGGTACGGTTGCAAATATTGAGTTTGGAGTCAATAACGGCGCGGTCCTCGACTTTGGCGACTTGCCCGCCGCCTATGGCCTGACACTACTTAGTGAGGATGGAGCGCGTCATCCAAAAGGTGTTTACTACCTGGGCTCCCGCATTGATTCTGAATTGGACGGTATCCCTACACCGGCTGCAGATGGCGACGACTTGACGTTGGACGATGACGAAGATGGCGTGGTCGTCGCTGGCCTTNCCTCGGGGACACAGGTTGCGGGCGCAACAGGGTCACTTACGGCTACAGCCAGCCGTTACGGCGGCAATTTGCACGGCTGGATTGATTTTAATGCCGACTTTGATTTTGATGACCCGGGTGAACATATTATTTCTAACCACGCTTTGGTGTTTGGCGACAATGTGATTTCGTTCGATTTGCCAACTGAAATTGCTGCCACGGGAGTCTTTGCACGTTTCCGCTATGGCGAGTTCGGACTGGGACTCACGGGTGCGGCAGCCATTGGTGAAGTCGAAGACTATGAACTCTTTATCATGGCGCCTACGATCATTCCCGAAGTTTTTGAAATCAATCCTGATTTCGATGAGGATGGCCGCGTCGGCGGTTTTGACTTCCTGGCTTGGCAACGTGGTTTTGGTACTCCGTCTGCTGAAGTTGTGGATGGGGATACCAATGGAGACGGGGCTGTCAATGGCGAGGATCTCAATGGGTGGGAAGCGGCTTATGGCACGGACACCAATACGGCGAGCGCTGCATTGGCACCGCAAACGGGCGACTTCAACCTGGATGGTCAAGCAAATGGTAATGATTTCCTGGCCTGGCAGAATGGTTTCGGTATCGAGGAAGGTGCATCTCTCAGTCAGGGGGATGGCACTCAGGACGGTAATGTCGACGCCAGCGACTTGTCGGTATGGGCTGAAAACTACGGACAGTTTGGAACCAACTCAGGGGGTGGAAGTACCTCGAATGTGCCGAATTCGTTTTCTAGAGGATTGACGAGCCTTTCTACCCGTCTTGAGAATCCGCTCGGGCCCAGTAGCAGTCACGCCAGCAATGGGCAGGACTTGAGTCCGCAACACGGAGACCAGATTGCGCAACGCTCTGCCTTGTCAGGGACGAGGCAACTAGCTGGCCTGGCCAGTCATTGGCAGCGACACAGACTCGTGCAGAATAGCCAGCATCTTGACACGATTGGATCGGGTGCGCTGACTCGTTTCGAAAACCATACGGCCGACACGGCATCCAGTCGTAATACCGAATTGGCAGAGCTGGGGATAGGATCGCGCGATCAGGCGTTGGATCATATGTTTGCAGGCCGACAAAAAGTTGGCTTGGCTTCCTACGAAGAGGTTGAGCAAGAAGAAGTAGCCGAAGATGTGCTCGAATTTGCCTTGAGTGAAGAAATCGATTGGCGTGTCGGCTAGGCCGCATATTTCATCCGCTCCTACGCCTGCAGACTAAGTCGTTCGCTGGCTTTCGGTACGGTAATACGTTATGTGCGCTAGCTTACGGTTGCCACGTTTTCAGAAACAAAAGAACCCAAGGTGAGGAGAGAAATCCCAGGGGCAACAAAGCAAAAAGAGCCGCACATTGACCCAGGCCTCCATAGAGAAAGTACTCTATAGAGCCCGAGACACGTGCGGCTTTCTTTGTGTTAAGACGTAGTCCTACTGGTAGGAATTTCAGCCCAAACCAGTTGGGACACTCAGAAACTCGCCAGTAGTTGTATTTGGTAAAGATTTCTGCGCGATTAGGCGACAGGCTTTACATTCTCGGCACAAGGGCCTTTGGGGCCGCTGCCTTCTTCGTACTCGACGACCTGACCTTCATGCAGGCTATCGAAATCTACGTCGACTAGCGATGAGAGATGAAAGAAGATATCTCCCTTATCTCCTTCGATAAATCCAAAACCCTTGTCGGTCAGCTTCTTAATTGTACCTTCTGGCATTTTGCCAATCTCCACTACTTGATAATTAAACTTACAACATCCAACTTTGGCGCGATGCCCTTCATGCGTTTAAAATAGCGAAATACCGTAGCCAGTCAAGCACTTTTAAGTAGCTTGGCACACTGGATAGAGCGGGTATAAAGGGCATTTCCGACCGTAATCACCTATTTTTATAAGGATCAAATCGGAATGACTAGGGATTGCCTTCAGTTTGCTCTCCAACAATCGTTTGATTTCCCTGGTCTTGATGGTTTTCTGGGCACTCGAGCATCCTTCATGCTGGATGTTGTATTTGTGGCGATGTTGGCTGTGATTCCGGTGATGTTTTGGAGTATTTATCAGGTGCGTTATCGGCAGCGATTTACACTCCACAAAAACGTTCAGCTGACACTGGCAGCTCTCTTGCTCGTGGCGGTCGTGGCATTCGAGATTGACATCCGGATCCATGGATGGCAAGAGAGGTCCTCTGGCCATTCGGGAAGTGGGGTCTCCCCGATTGTGTGGGGAGCCCTTTATACGCATCTTTTTTTTGCCATCACTTCTGCAGTTCTTTGGCCCTGGGTGATCTATCGGGCTTGGCGCAGATTTCCGGTTCCTCCAGTTCCTGGCGAGCACAGTCCTAGTCATATTTTCTGGGCTCGTCTGGCAGCAATGGACATGCTACTGACAGCGATAACCGGCTGGGTTTTTTACTTCCTGGCATTTGTAAAATAGTACCGTTGGCAATCTTCCTTCAGGGGCTTTGCCTGCCTGCATTCGTCTGCGTCCAGCCTACCCGGACCAGCGATGGACGTGCGTTTCGTATGCTGACCATCATCGACGAATTCACACGGGAATGTCTGGTGATCGGCGTAGCCAGGAAGCTTAAGAGTGAGAACGTATTGGAACGGCTAAGTGCCCCGTTCGCTCGCTTCGGCTACGCCTCAGCAAGCCAACGGGGCTGGCCTACAGGCCATCCCTGATCTAAGTTAGACACTGGTACCTTACCTGGGGGCAGGTCAGTACGATGTTTGCCAATAAGCACTATTGGCAGGTTACTGAAGACGACTTTGAAGCGGCTGTTGGCTCGCAGAAACCATTAGTCGATATGCTAGAAGATTAGGTCAAGACCGAAGCGGCGCAAAATCCGGCGCAGTCTGTGCGCGCAGAGGGTAGTTTGACGTTGCATTGGGAAAACTACCAAGACAAGAAAACGCTAGAATTGCAGGGGGCAGCGCTTTCCCGCGACCCCGTGCAACTCTACCATGTGGGCGATGAGGGACTCGAACCCCCGACATCTTCGGTGTAAACGAAGCGCTCTAGCCAACTGAGCTAATCGCCCTTCCGATGCGTAATTACGAGATAGTAGCCAATTTCCCCAGTGGGTGTCAATTGGGGAGATCTAGCGGTTGAGCTGGTTTCGAAGGTTTTATTGTGCTGCAGCTGGTTCTGCCATAGGTTAGGCATTGTTGGAGTCAGTCGTATTGCTTCGATGTGTTTGAGGTGCGTTTTGCTGGAATTGATTGCTATCTGTGTTTTACCCGTTCATTTGTTGGCGATGAATGTTGCCTGTGGTGCCCCCTTGCTCTGTATTTGGTTGCGTCGAGGGGAGCACGATAAGAGTTCTGCACGCTGGTCGATCGGAAAATCCCTCGCCTGGTTTGCATTGGGGGCCTATCTCCTGGGATTGTTAACCGGAGGGGGATTGATACTGTTGCCCAGCGCTGAAGATTTGCGCGAGGCGATGGGGCGATTTGGGAATCGAACCTATTGGTTTGCCGGTTCGGAATTACTCTTTTCGTTTCTTGCCCTCTGGGCATACGCTCGATTGTGGGACCAGGTGCGCTTGTGGCGCTGGGTTCATGCGCTCCTGGCTGTGGCGGCCACTTCGAATTTGCTCTACCACTTTCCTCCCCTGATGATTGTACTAGGCAAGTTGGCTCGAGACCCGGCCTGGTCTGTTGAATCGGTTATCGAACGATCCCATTTTCTAGAGCTTATGATCCAACCAGAAGTTCTCTCAATTACAATCCATTTTGGTTTGGCATCGCTGGCTGTGGCAGCCCTTTTTGTGCTGGCCCTATGGGCACGCAACGATACACAAACGTCTCAGAAACGAATTTGCCGTATCGCGGCTGCTATTGCCTTTTTTGCTTCTTTGCTGCAACTGCCAATTGGTATCTGGGTGCTCGCAGCGTTGCCTCAAGTGGGGCGTAGCGCAATTCTGGGTGAGAAAATATTTGTCTCTGTGTTATTTCTGGCGAGTATGATCGCTACTTTTTACTTGTTGCAAGGGCTCGTGAAAATTGCGTTGGGTGATTTTACGCCATTCGATTGTTGGCGTGTGTTTTGGCTGACGGTGTGTCTTGTTTTTGTCATGACAATCACAATGCGATTGTCGAGATACGAAGAGCAGCCGGGTTTGGTGAACTTCCAAAAAAATAGCTTGGAGCTGAAGCTCCAAGCTATGGGAGATTTCGTCTGCGTTTAGAGTAGCGTGTTGGTGCTTACTCTTTCTTGTCAGATTTGTCGGTTTATTTTTTTTCTGCGGGCTCTTTTTTTGCTTCTTCCAAGGGTCCGCCCGGTAGCTTGCCCGCCTTGATGCGCTCGCCGTAGGTGGGGCTCTTCTTGTTTTTGGGATCCACATGAAGTTTCGCTACTTTTTGGATGGCCTCAGCAATCTTTTCAGGATTTTTGGAGTCCTTTTTGCGGTCGAGAAGTTTTTCGAGTTGCTCGCCATAGGGATTACGGTTTTTCTTTTTCTTGCCCTTATGGCAGAGATAACATTTGGCTTCCAGGACGGCCTTTGCAAATCCAGTGGGCTTCTCTGCCTTGCTATCAATTTTGTAAACGCGATAAAACTCTATTTGGAAATTCTTGACGGCCAAAGCAGACTGCGTTAGAGAACAAGAAAGTATGCAACTGGTGGCAATTAAGAGTACTTGCTTATGCATCTATATTAATCCTCAGGCTCTAGATTAACGGGACTCAGAAAACTATCTCAATCCCTTGATTGCGGCATGGATTCTACGCCCTTAGGGCGGCGTCGCCGTTCTAGCCGTCGAGAGATTGAGGCTTGTGCTCCCGCTCTTGGGTAGGGTTCGTTTACGGTGGGTAAACTAGTAGAACTTGGCAGTTTTGATGTGTCAAGCTGCCTGCAATCCTTGCCTCACTACCCTCTTTGCAACTATTCTTCCCCAGTTGATTCTTCATCTGGCGAAACCCCAAAAGGAGCCACAATTGCATTCATCTCGATCAGGCTAGCATCCGTTTTCTCCGTGTCGGTCGGATTGGTATATTCGCCAGAGTCTGGATCTGAAAGCAAACCATCGAAATCGATTTTTACTTCATCTGCTGACGTGTTCGCATCGGGGGCTGTGCGCGATTCAAGGACGATGTCCAGGTCAGGCAAGTTCTCATTGCGTGCTTCACTGTCAATTTGCTCAAGGACAATTTCTTCGGTTGTGGTTGTGGCATTGCGTCTTTGCAAAGCGGGAAACGGATGAGTGTCACTGCTGGAGTGTCCGGCTGGTCCTAGCCAAATGCTAGCAATCAATAAGGCTGCCAAGGGAATAGCCCAAGGGAGATGATGCTGCCACTTTTGAGAAGATCGTTTTTTTCTGGCGATTGGAAGTGGTGCCAATGCCTGGGGTAAGCGGAGCCCCAACTCTTTTAAGAGAGTGGCCAATTCTCCGACCAACTCCGAAGGTGTCTGGGGTCGGTCATTCGGTTGTTTGGCGAGCATGCGCTGAACGAGCTTGTCGATTGATTCGGGGATGTCGGCCACCAAGGTTTGCATGCGAGGTGGCTGGTCTCCTTGATGTTGAAGTAGTTTTTCAACAGCTGTTCCTTTTGCAAATGGAGGTCTGCCAACCAGCATGTAAAAAAGTGTGCAACCTAAGGAGTAGATGTCACTACGTGTGTCCGCATCCCGTGCGTCTCGTGCCTGTTCGGGAGAAATATAGTCAAAAGTCCCCAGTGTCATTCCCGTGTTGGTTAGATCGTTGTCGGATGTCTTGTCTTGATGAAGTCGAGCCAGACCCATATCGACTATTTTGGCCTGACTTTCGCGTGTAATTAATATATTGGAAGGCTTGATGTCACGATGCACAACATCTCTTTCCCAGGCATGAGCCAAGGCATGCGCAATCTGATAAGTAAAACTCAGTGCATCTCCCAGGGGGATGGTGCCATGATTCAGGACCAGGTCGCGTAAATTCACGCCATCGATATACTCAAAAACAATGTAGGGCAAACCCCGGGCACGACCGACGAAATGAATTCGAGCGATATTTGGATGATCCAGACGGGCCGTTGATTGGGCTTCGACCAGGAAGCGACGCTGGAGGTCTTCTTTGCTGATGGAATGGGTCGCCAACACTTTAATGGCAACCACACGATCCAGGGTTGTATCCAGTGCTTTGAAAACCACTCCCATGCCACCCCCACCAATGAATTGTTGGAGGTGAAAATGATTCAGCATTTCTCCATTCAGAGCCAATGCCAATTCGCGGGGTGTTAGCCCAGCAGGAAACTCCTCCGCTTTGAGTGTCGGAGCACTGGCCAAAACGGTTGCATCGTTTTCGTTGAAGCTGTGTTCTTCCTGCGGGGAACCGAAATTCGGTTGTGAATGGGGGACTTCACGATCGGTCATCAACGGCTCCAGAAAGTACCAATGCAGGTAGCGGGAAGTAGCACCTACGTTCGATTTTAAGTAGCACCGCGGCGAGGGTCAATTTTTCAGGGCCCTGCAGGACAGGCCGTCCAGAAGGCAACCCGCCCTTGGTGGGAGTGCCTTTACCCGTATTCTTCTGGATGAGCCTGCGCGTCGTAAAAGCCCGGATGGTTTTAGCCCATATGCTGGACAATTGCCTGACCAAACTCACTGCATTTGACGAGTGTGGCCCCAGACATTTGTCGCTCAAAATCATAAGTGACCGTCTTCGCGCCAATCGCTCCGTTGAGTCCTGCAATGATCAGGTCGGCGGCTTCTGTCCAACCGAGATAGCGGAGCATCATTTCGCCAGACAGAATCACCGAACCAGGATTTACCATGTCCTTGTCTGTGTATTTCGGTGCTGTGCCGTGGGTTGCTTCGAAGATGGCGTTCCCGCTGTCGTAGTTGATGTTGCCGCCGGGTGCGATTCCAATGCCGCCAACACATGCTGCCAGAGCGTCACTAATGTAATCGCCATTCAAATTAAGTGTGGCAATGACGTCGTACTCTGCTGGGCGAGTCAAAATTTGTTGCAGCATGGCGTCGGCAATGACATCTTTTACGATAATCGACTTGCCGTTTCGGGGAGACTTCAATTGACACCAGGGTCCGCCATCAAGTTCTTCTGCACCGAATTCGTCTTTCGCACATTGATACCCCCAATCGCGAAAGGCACCTTCGGTGAACTTCATGATGTTGCCTTTATGGACCAGCGTGACGGATTCGCGATCATTATCGATCGCGTATTGAATCGCCGCTTTCACTAGGCGGAAAGTCCCCTGCTGACTGACAGGTTTGATGCCAATTCCCACCGTGTCGGGAAATCGGACTTTTTTCCAGCGTTCGGGAAACGCTTCGGAGAATAACTTGTTGAATTTTTGGCTGTCGTCGCTCCCTTCCTCGAACTCGATGCCTGCGTAGATATCTTCCGAGTTTTCACGAAAGATTACCATGTCCGTCAGCTCAGGTTGTTTCACAGGAGATGGGACACCCTGAAAATACTGCACGGGACGGAGGCAGACATAAAGATCAAGGATTTGGCGAAGTGCAACATTCAGCGATCGAATTCCACCTCCTACGGGAGTTGTCAGGGGGCCTTTGATTCCCACTAGGTATTCTCGGAACGAATCCAGAGTTTCGTCGGGTAGCCAGCTGCCCGTGTTGTCGAAAGCTTTTTGACCGGCGAGAACCTCTCGCCAGATAATTTTTCGTTCGCCGGCGTAGGCTTTTTCTACAGCCTGGTCAAAGACCAGTTGACTTGCTCGCCAAATATCAGGGCCAATGCCATCGCCTTCAATGAACGGAATGATGGGATGGCTGGGCACTTGAAGTGTTTGTCCAGTTTTTGTGATAGGTTGGCCGGCGACAACGTCGGTCATGTTCGGTTCTCCTGGATTCCGTGCAGAGTCCGCTAGGGGTAAGAGGCTGTGGGTAAGAGGTTGGGCCCGGCGCGTCTCAAGTTGGCAAGGCAAGCTGCTGATTTTCAGAGCTGCGCTACAATTGGTCAATGGGGGTGAATGGCCAGGATGAAATGGGGCGGTTGGTTTAGCGGATTGTTTGTGGGGCGCAATGCACCTATATTCTTAGCAGAAATCGCATTTTTTTAACTACAATGAGTTCAAATTGATATGTCAGATTTTTCAGATCGACGAGAGTTTTTGGTGGCGACAACAGCGGCAGGAGCAGGTCTTGCTCTGGGAGCGAGGCCGATGAACGCTTACGCCGATGGCCACGATGAGGGGCCTCTTTTTAAGATTTCTCTGGCACAGTGGTCACTGCATAGGACATTGCGGCAGGGAAAGCTCAAAAATCTGGATTTTCCGGGATTTGCCAAGAGTGAGTTTGGCATTGAGGCAGTGGAGTATGTCAATCACTTCTTCAAGGATAAGGCTAAAGATAAGGCCTATCTCAAGGAACTTCGCCAGCGTGCTCAAGAGGCAGGAGTTCGCAATGTCTTAATCATGTGCGATGGCGAGGGGCTTTTGGGGGATCCTGATGAGTCCCAGCGAAAACAGGCAGTCGAAAACCACTACAAATGGGTCGAAGCGGCCAAGTATCTTGGCTGTCATGCTATCAGGGTCAATGCAGCGTCATCCGGGAGTTTTGAGGAACAGCGGAAGCTAGCAGCCGACGGTCTTCGTCGTCTCTCGATGTTTGGGCAACAACATGAAATGAGCGTCATCGTGGAAAATCATGGTGGACTCTCATCGCATGGGGGCTGGCTGTCATCGGTGATCCGAGGTGTGAATCTCCCCAACTGTGGAACTTTGCCCGATTTTGGAAATTTTCGCATTGGCGATAACGACAGTGATCTGCCCGAATGGTACGACCGTTATTTGGGAGTAGAGCAACTGATGCCCTATGCCAAGGCGGTGAGTGCCAAGTCCCACGCCTTTGATTCCGACGGCTATGAAACGAATACTGATTATCAAAAAATGATGCAGATAGTCTTGAAGGCAGGCTATCGGGGCTATGTGGGTATCGAGTGGGAAGGGGGTAAACCCTCGGAAGTAGAGGGAATTCGGCTTACCAAGCAACTGCTGGAGCGTGTGCGGGACCAACTCTCAGAGAAAAAATCCTGAGCCCTAGACACCCTTTTTGAAAGAACCCCTGAGGCGGCCTCTGAGCCGCCTTTTTTCGTATTTTGGCTGCGAGCAGACGATGCGACTCCAGCATCGAAATGGGTTGGACATTTCGGGTTATGGGAATCCTGAGGCTGCCTAAAAAGTAGGCAGGCCGGCCAGGAGGGCGTGAGGCAGTCGCTGCCCGAAAATAGGCAGCCCTTGTTTGGTGACGTAAGTGCAAGCACTGCAAGGACCTACGTGAAGCATTTGTCCGCTAGCGAATACTTGAGCACATGGAGGCCGTTATGGGGCTTCGCTGACAATTACACCTGCAACCCTAGGTAAGGAGACAACTGTCGTGCTGACACAATCAACGGAGAAGTATCAAGAAGTTTTACAAGTCGCTGAAAATCTTTATCGTCAGGGCCCCGATTGGGTCACTTTCTTCCGAGAAGTCTTAGGAATCGATGGGGCTATCCGCAGGAGCTTTCCTGGGTTTGAGGAACTCACCGTTTTTGAGCAAAGCCAGGAATTTGAATCGATCCAGAAAATGCTGGTCAAGCTCCGCGAGAAACGAACTTCCAGCGATCCTGAGGCGGAGCCGACTCGGGTCATCACGGTTCGCTTGCCAAAAAGCATGCATGAGTATCTACGGACCGAGGCCCATGATCTCCGCACGAGTATGAATAAACTCTGTATCTCGAAATTGTTGCAGGTCATTGGTGAGGACAAGATTCCTAATGAGCGGACAGCCAGCAGTGGAAACGCGTCTCCGGCTCCGGCAGCTCAGCCTGCTGCAGTTGCTAGCACAGCTCCGACGGCCACGTTCACTCAGTCCTCACTGGGGCAATCGTTGCCGTCCCAGCAGCAGGCTCCTTCTCCGTTCAAGCCAAGTCAGCCTCGCTTTTAGGTCAGTTGATTTGGTGATCGTTGATGTCAGAGGGCCGTCCCCACTCGTGGGGACGGCTTTTTGAATGCCTGAATGATTGCTCGGCTGCGCCAAGGTGTGCTGAAAATGGAGAACCCCAGAAAGTTATAGCACCAGAGAGATCTAACCGAGGGAATTCGAACCCCTTTGAGAAAGATCCCATTGAAAAAGACCCCAGAGAAAAAACCCAAAAAAACCCCAGAGAGGACCTGTAAGCCGGGTTTTGTCATCGCATGCGAATGCGCGAGACGATCATTCCTCTAGGGCGACGGTTGCCCGTCGTCTCAAGCAGCCTACCCGAGAGTCATGCGAGCCGGACCGACTCTGCCCTCTGTTTGGCCTTGCACCAGGTGGGGTTTACCAAGCCAAGTGAGTCACCTCACCTGCTGGTGCGCTCTTACCGCACCATTTCACCCTTACCGGGAAGGCCGATGGCCTTCCTTAGGCGGTATTTTTTCTGTGGCACTTTCCCTAGTCTTACGACCGGTGGGCGTTACCCACCACCTCGTCCTGCGGTGCCCGGACTTTCCTCCCATTCTACCATTGGCAGAACCAGCGATCGTCCAGTCCTCTCTGGGGACATTCCTAGTGTACTTGTTTCTTGCCTTGCCAGGTATCCCGCCGTTCGAACTCTGCTTCGATGGCCCTTTTGACTGCTGGCTTGTCCAGGCACCAACTGGGGCCCACAAAATAATCAGGGGGTGCGTCGCCACTGATTCGTTCGACCACCATGGTCGGTGGTAAGAGTTCCAGGAAATCAACCACGGTACGAACGTAGTCCTCGCGGCCCATCAATTGCACATGGCCGGCTTCTACCTGCTCAGCCAGTTTGGTGTTTTTGACACAGTAGAGGTTGTGTAGCTTCACCGCATCTATATTAACACGGGCCAATTCTCTTGCTGTTGCCAGCATGTCTTCGTGCGATTCTCCTGGCAGGCCCAGGATGGCATGGGCGCAAATCTCGAATCCACGATTCCGGCTACGCTCGACAGCATCGAGAAAGGAGTCGTGGTGATGCCCGCGATTCATCCAATCCAGAGAACGATTGTGGATTGTTTGCATACCATATTCGACAGAAAGATAAGTGCGCTGTGCGAACTCTTCTAAGAGGTCGAGAACTTCGTCGGGAACACAATCGCTACGTGTGCCGATGGCCATGCCGACTACTTGAGGATGGGTAAGTGCTTCTTCGTAGAGTGGTCGCAGTACATCAACGGGGGCGTAGGTGTTCGTGGCTGGCTGAAAGTAAGCAAGATAATGTTTGCAGTTTTTATAACGCAATCGCAAACGGGCAATGCTTTGCTCAATTTGACCGATAATTCCTGCCCGTGGTAGCCTTCGGCTGGGGCTGAAGCTCCGATTATCGCAAAAAGTACATCCCCCCTTGGCAACGCTACCATCGACGTTTGGGCAGGTAAATCCAGCATCAAGGCTTACTTTTTGTACCCGGCATCCAAATTGCGTACGGAGAGCAAAATTATAGGTGAAATAACGCAATCCTTCGGTACGCCAGGCAGGCTGTAAACTACTGCTAGTATAGTGTTTAGTTGACGACACGTGATGCTTTGCATAAAGTGGAGTACGGCCATAGGAGGGCGCTTCGAGATGGCCAGTCTTGTGAGCGCACCTGAGATTGGATGTCCATTATTTTGGGGCATGGTTCGTTTTTCGCAAGAGTGTAACAGAATGTACGGTGAACTTATCCCACTAGGTGGTGGCGACCCCATACCACTTCTCAAAAAGCAGCTGCTCATAGGGCGTCGTGAGAGCTGCGATATAGTCCTTCGCTTTGCCAATGTCTCGGCACACCACTGTCAGTTGGTGATGAATGGCGGCTATTGGTACATCCGCGATATGCAGAGCCGTAATGGCGTCAAAGTTAATGGCATCCGGGTTCAAGAAAAACGAATTGATCCGGGCGATTCTCTGGCAGTCGCCAAGCACAATTATGAATTGCAATATTCTCCCGCCGATATGGGGGCCATTGGACCTCCACCCCCAGACGATTTGCCAAATGAGATCATGACAGAATCCCTGCTCTCGCGGGCCGGATTAAAGTCTTCGGAGCCCTCGGGCAAGAAGGCTTCCAGGACCCGGCGACGAGACGACGGGGGGGGCAATCGCTACGATGTATTGGATGATAGCGCTGGACAGATTGATCTCCCCGATAGCCCACTGTGAGTGGAGTAGCTGTTGGTGGTTGTCGTTTTGCCCAGGGTCGTGTGGAGTGGGAACCTGATAGCGGGGTTCACGTGTGCTCTCTTTTGATTAAACTCTTTCGGAGTTTTCATTTTTTAAAGGCCGAACGAGTTGTTCTGCCTGTGTAGCAGCGCAGTCATTAAATCTATGGCCAAAAAAAAGTCCAAGGTGCGAACCAACTTGCGAAAGAATCGCAATGTGCGCACTCGCCGAAATGACCTTACACGAGATTTTATGGCGAAAGACGATTCGGTTGAGGATGCCGAATTGGGTCAAAGTGTGTCGGGCAAAGGTGAGTTAACCCGCAAACGTACGATCGCGGGAGCGGAGATTGTCGAAGACGATACGGGTACTACGATCATGCCGCAGGTGGATCCTTCCGTTTGTCGACGTGGTCGGGTCTTGCGTGTGCAAGGATTGGTGAGCACAGTACTGCAGGACGATAATACAACACGACAATGCGCAACACGAAGACTGCTAAAAACGCTCAGCACGGATCAGCGGCATGTGGTTGCAGCAGGGGATGTCGTGTGGGTTCGACCCGAAGGAGACCATGAAGGAATTATCGAGCGGGTTGAACCACGCCATGGCTTGCTTTGTCGGGCCAGTCGCAATCGGCAGCATGTCTTGGTGACAAATGTTGATCAGGTTTTGATTGTCACCAGTGCCGCTCAGCCAAGAATCAAACCAAATCTATTGGATCGCTATCTCATCACAGCAGAAAAGGCAAGTATTGAGCCAATCCTGTGTATCAATAAAGTAGACCTTGTGGACGTCGCAGGATTGCAACCCCTGGTGGGGGTCTACAGCCAGTTGGGGTACCGTGTGTTACTGACGTCTGCCATAGCTGGGTGGGGCATAGATGTGCTGCGCGATTTACTGAAAGGTCGGGAAACGGCGGTTACGGGTCAAAGTGGTGTCGGCAAATCGAGTTTACTCAATACGATAGATCCGGGCTTGGAATTACGCGTGCAGACGGTCAGTCAAGAAACCGAGAAAGGTCGCCATACGACAACGACTTCTGAACTTTTACCGCTCTCCAATGGCGGTTTTGTGGTCGACACACCAGGCATTCGTCAGTTCCAACTCTGGGATGTCATTCCCGAAGAGGTTGCCGGCTACTTTCGTGAGCTACGTCCCTATGTGAGCCAGTGCCGCTACCCCGATTGTACGCACACGCACGAAGATCCCTGTGCCGTCAAGGATGCGGTGGGGGATGGCGCAATCAACATTCGCCGCTACGAAAGTTACTTGCAAATCCATGCCGGAGACTAGCCACAATCGGGTGTTCCGCTAGAGTCCATCTGATTTTTCCGTAGCGTTCTCCACGCCGCTCATCTCCAATTATAACGTCCAGTTGCTAGTGAATTTAGATACGAGATGCGGGAAGCAACTGAGGCCACCGACCGGTAGGTCGGAAACAAGGCCGAAGGCAGTAGTTGAATGGTTGGGATGCTAGATGCTGGATGCTTTAGTTGGGTGTGAAGTCGGCTTGTGACTCAATTTGTGAGGCGAATTTTGCAAGCAGATCAGCACAAGCATCCAGGTCATCCAGCGAGATCATTTCGACGGCACTGTGCATATAACGATTGGGTACGCTGACCAGACCTGCGGCAACTCCAGCACGCGACAACTGTATGGCGTTCGCATCCGTACCCGTTCCACGGCCGATTGCTCCCCATTGGCAGGGAATGTCTGCATGGTCGGCTGCACTGCGGAGACGCTCGACAACGACGGGATTCATGTTGGGGCCCCGATAGACGACCGGTCCACCTCCAAGCTTGATGTCGCCTTCCTGGTTTTTATCGATCGTGGGACAATCGGTAGCGTGTGTAACATCAACAGCAATCCCTACATGTGGATCCACGCCATAGGCGCTGGTGGTCGCACCTCGCAAACCAATTTCTTCTTGCACGGTGGCTACAGCATAGAGCGAGACATTCAGGCCCATTTCTTTGGCNCGTCGNGTTGCTTCGAAACACACCCAGAGCCCCGTTTTATCATCCATGCCTGGGGAATTGGCTAGCCCATTAAGCATTTCCTGATAACCCAACTGCAAAGTGACTGGATCACCGATGCGGACGATTTCGGCTGCTTCTTCCTTGGATGTAGCTCCAATATCCAGCCAAAGGTCCTTGGCTTTGACGACTTGTTTCCGTTCTTCCTGATCCAGTAGATGGATCGGTTTTCGGGCGATGACAGCCGGGACCGCTTTTTGGGCAGTGTAGATTGTCATGCGTTGACCAATAAGTTGTTGAGGGTCCCAGCCTCCAATCGTATTGGTGTAGATGTAGCCTTGGTCATTGATGTGCGTCACCAGGAGGCCAATCTGATCGGCATGTCCTGCAAACATTACCCGGATTGGTGCACCCGGATTGCAACAGGCAATGACATTGCCATGCAAATCAGTACGTACTTCATCCGCAAAATCTCCGGCGTAGCTCCGGACCAGGTTTTGCACCGGTTGCTCGTATCCCGAAGGACTGGGAGTTTCTAAAATANTCTGAAAAAACTTTTTTGCCGAAGTATCCATGGCTATTCCGTTCGTTCTTGAGTTTCTAGCAAAGCGACCAATCTTTCAGCCTCAGGCCATTCGCCCATTTCGATAACGTTTCCATCTGGGTCGCGAAAAAAAATTTGACGATATCCATGATCGGGGAGTATGCGTTCTACCGTTTCGATTCCCCAATTGGACAAATGGGTGATCGCACTATCGATATCCAGGCATTGTAAGGCAAAGTGTGTATCACGGGTATTGATGGGGCCAGTACGAGCTTGGTGATCTGCGGCGTGAAGAAGGTGAATCATCACATGGGTTCCCTCGCGATACAACCACCGACCATCAAATGAAAAGGAAGGGCGTTTTACCAAACGAAATCCTAGGACCTCGCGGTAGAAGCATGCACAGCGTTCTGGATCGACTGTGGGAAGGGCAATGTGATTCAAAGGCCCCATAGAAAAAGGGGGTGCGGGTTGGGGGCTGGCTGCAGGACTGGGCACGAGTCGTCTCTTTCCAGAGTAGGGGGATGCTAGCAATCAATTGTTAATTTGTACTGATTTTAGCGATTTTGTGGCCTGCTGCGAACCGGTACGCCGATAAACCAGGACGAACCTGTCTAGGAAGAAGGTTTCGGACTGGTAGGGCTGATTCTGACTGCCCACTGTTAAACAACTTAAATAGTGTTGGAGCAATAGAACGATGCATGTGCGACAAACGGTTTCCTTAGTTTTCGGTATTGCGTGCCTGACAAGCATTGGTTGCTGCGGATGCATGAGAAATGGCTGTGGCTATGGCGGCCANGTTTATAGCGATTGCTGCCAAAGTTGTGATTGCTGTGAATCATCTTGCTGCTGTCCAGAAGCTTCTTGCTGCTGCCCAGAAGCCTCTTGCTGCTGTCCTGAAGCGTCTTGCTGTTGTCCGGATAGTTGTTGCACTGCAGTTGGCTGTGGGTCTCCTGTAATTGGTCAATGTCAATTATTACACCGAATTAAAAATGCCCTTTGTGGTTGCTGTGGCTGTGGTAGTCAGAGGTACTACGGCGACTGCTGCAGCAGTNTGCCATGCGATTGCGATTGCAATAGTGGCGATGGCAGTTATCAGGCGACACCAGGAGGTCGTCGTCCTACGCTCGCCAGTCGTCAGATGCGACTCAATAGGGCCCTGGAGTTCTCCGATGAAGGCGAAACGACTTATCGCTAATTGATTTTAGCCCTGAGTCAAAGCAAAACGGAAAAACGGAAAGGAAACGGAAAAGGACAGGCAAAGAGCGAAATCAAATATGTACGATGAGATGAAAAAGAGGACGCTCAGCCGCAGGAAGCTGTTGCAATCGGCTCTTGGATCNCTTTCAACCTGCGCCCTGGCAACCGGTCTGGGCCGACAAGCAGGGGCCATCGACTTTGCAANGCCGGCGACCGAAGCAAAAGGACTGACGGCCTATCAAAAAGACGGCAGTATTCTCTTCCGATATGACAATATTCCGATCGCGGCGTATCGCGCGCAGCCATCCCTCAAGTACCCGTACCTCTGTGGACTGAATGGACCGAAGTCCGGACTCTCGCTCACTTCCGAGAGTGCTTTGCCCTATCCGCACCACCGCGGAGTATGGCTGGGTTGCGATCCACTCAACGGCGGGAACTATTGGGCCGACGACGGGCTTCAGTCAGGGCAGATTCGCTCTGTGAAACTAAAGATTGAAGAAACAACCGCGACCAGCGTCAGCTTTACGCAGCGCTGCACATGGCAGCGAGATGGCAGTAATCCCTTCAGCGATGAACGTCAGTTTGTGGTCATCCGTCCTGATGACCGGCAGCTGTTTATTGATTGTCAGATCGATCTGGTTGCCAACGAACCCATTTCGATTGAAAGTGCCAAACATTCTTTTTTCGCCATGCGGGCAGCCGCCGACGTTTCACCCAGCTACGGTGGAACTTTGATCAATTCCAGCGGTGGTCTTGGTGCGGAAGGTACGTATGGCAAAACGGCCAACTGGTGTGGTTATTATGGTTCGCGCCGGTTTCGGCCAGACGTTGTCGAAGGCATCGTGATTATGAACCATCCAGACAACTTTGGCGGCAACTGTCCCTGGTTCACGCGCGAGTATGGTCACCTTTCTCCGTCGCCGCTGAATTATCTTTCAGAACCCTGGACGATGGCCCANGGCGACAATCTGCAACTTAAGTACCGGGTTGTACTGTTTGTCGGCACACCGAGGGAAGCCGGGTTGGATGCGATCTATCGGGCGTGGTTGGCGGGGTAGAGCTTTGGTTGACGTGGCGTGGTNAAGGGGTGCGCAAGGTCGATGCTAGATGCTCGCGCAGTTTCGAATTTCTGGTGTAGTTGATTGACAGCGTTCAGGTCTTAGAGAAAAGAAAAAGGCAGGCAAAGAAAGAATGACAAGTGGATCTTTAAGTAGCATCTACTAAAGTGTTGCCACTCCTGTGTTTAAAGAAATACTTGGATCAATTTTGGTGGAAGAATCTAGCGNCAATCCCAGCTTCTAAAAGACGTTTAGCCCGGGACTCTTAGCCTGTCCTTTTGTGCTTTTGTGAGTTTTGCTTCATGAGGNGAGAAGCATTCCTTAAAAGCTCTGAATCAGTTTTCAAAGTGGTTTTCGACCACGACTTCAGACAAAGGCAACTGCCCCGGCTTGGGCCATGCCTCCTTCGTTCCCTTGCCAACCGCTACCATAGGGCCAAGGCAGTGGTCGTCCGGTAAATGGATAAGTTTGGCAACCGACTCATGATCAAAGCCAATCATCGGACACGACTCGTACCCCATAGCTTTGGCTGCGACCATCAGCGTTTGCATTGCCATGCCAATAGACCGCTGCGCTTCGTCACGCTGCAGTTGCTCGTTGCCTTCATGAAATGGCCCCATCCAGCCGACAAGTAATTCTGCAACATCTTTTGGTGCGTTCTTCCAATACCTNTCGGGCTCTTTTTTCCACGCCAGTACATCCGCTGTAAACACAATTAACAACGACGCATCTGTCATTTGAGCTTGGTCGTTGCCTACGGCCCTTATTTCTTTTCGGAGGCTTGGGTCTCTGACTACTACGAAACGCCAATGCTGGATGTTAAACGAAGTTGGCGATTGAATCGTAACCTCAAGAAGCCTTTGCGTATCGGCTTCACTTATTTCGTAATTCGGATCAAAGTGCTTCACTGCCCGTCGACCGTAAATAGCATNCAATGTGTCCATAAAATCCTCGAGGGAATAAGTGTTTAAAAATTAGTCACTACTTATTCTTGACTGTCTATATCAGTATAGGCAACACCGGAAAATGTTCTGGAAAATATGACGAAACCTGCATGGACCTTTAACTCGAAGCGGAGTGGGAAAGGTTTCCTAGAATCCTGCCATTAGATGTTAAATAACTGCAACTGGTATCAGCCATTTGGCAGTGGCAGACCAAATAGTTGTTGGGCATTGTGGGTCGTTTGTGCAGCGAGTTCTTGAAGTGAGATGCCCCGTGTTTCTGCCAGACACTCCGCCGTATGTCGCAAGTAACCGGGCTCATTGGGTTTTTTGCTGCGCACAGGTACGGGTGACAAGTAGGGGCAGTCGGTTTCTATCAGAAGTCGTTCGGCTGGAATCGTACGAGCACAGTCGCGTAAGTCTTGCGCNTTCTTATAGGTCAGCATGCCGGCAAAGCTGATGTGCATACCCAGTTCGACACATTCGGCTGCCATAGCTGCGTCTCCTGTAAAGGAGTGNNTAATCCCTTTGAGCAAACCACGCTGACGAGCAGCCCGTAGCATTTGCAGGATGTCTTCTTCGCAGTCGCGCATGTGGACGATAAAAGGGCGGTCCATTTTTTCGGCGAGTTGCATATGGCGGTCGAAATAGTCCTGCTGCAATGGAAAGGGTGTAAAATCCCAGTGCCGATCCAGTCCCGTTTCGCCAATGGCAANAACTTTGGGATCGTTTGCCATTCTTTCAATACATTGCCAATCATCTACTTTTGCTTCGGCGACATAATTNGGTTGTATTCCTACAGCCGCGTAGAGACCCTCATGCTGATGCGCAATCTCAACGCACTTTTGGCTTGCTTTGGCTGTGCAACCAACAGCGATTATTTGTGTGACACCTGCTGCTTGAGCACGTTGCAGCACTGCCGAACGGGAGGCGTCGAATTCCGACTGGTCAATGTGCGTGTGCGTATCAAAAAGCATGAAACAGATGCACGATTTTCTGAATTGACGACCTTATGCGAAACGGGCAATGTCTCTGCAGAGGTATCTATTCTTGCTAAAGGGCTTCCTGCTCAACCAATTCCNGGAGAGATTCCAAATGTCCTTTGGCCATGCCTAGGGCTTCTTCTGCCAGGGACTTGGCGGCTGGAGCGAGCTGCAATTGATTCGCAAGTTCTCCAATTGCCTGGATATCTTGTTGCTGGTAGGTGATCGCCATATTGACCAGAAAATCGATACCCAAATCGTGTGTGTCNGTGTACTCAATCGGAAAGTCCCCAGAGCGGGGTAGAGCCTTTCCGTCGAGTACCATCTGGCTAATGCGTTCTGCCAGGCCATTCTGATCCAACACGATCGCATGGATCGTTTCCATGAAATTATCACGCCCTTCTGGAATATAAGGCCGTGCGAACTGCAAATACTGCGGAAACGAACAGCCGGCAATTGCCAGTAGACGGTTGAGCAATGGATTGACGGGTATTGGGCTCATGCAAATGGACAAATTCAAGGTATGGAATAGGAACCTTTAGAGATGTTATTTGAATCCTTTAAAATCTAGTGAAACAGCTGGCGTGCTGCTTGATCAGCCCATTGGGCAATTTCGTCAGGCAAGATGCCAAGTATCAACACGGGCACAGAGATGGCAATCGCATAGGCGGACGGCAGGAAGCCAAGTGAAACGGGGCCCCGCGAATCGGACTCTTCGTCGATACACATCGTCTTGGCNACACGCAAGTAATAGATCAAGGCAATCGCCGTGTTCAGAGCAGCGACTACAAGTACGAGTGTCATGAGTGGACCACCAGCTTCGTAAAGCGATTGCAGGACTCGAAGTTTGGGCCAAAATCCTGCCAGGGGTGGCAAACCAATCAAGCTTACCAATACGGCTGTCAGCATGACAGCAATCACCGGACAACTGCGAATCAGACCGGCGTAGTCCTTGATCTCCTCGCTTTGCATGGCGTTGCGCAAAAATGCAATGATTGCAAAGGCGCTGAGGTTCATGAATAAATAGATGGCCAGATAAAGTAGTAGCGCAGAAACGGCCGTTTGGGCATGCTCGGTATGCTGACCAACCAATCCGACTGCCGCGGCCNCAGCCATCATCATGAAGCCGGCATGGGCAATCGTGGAGTAAGCCAGCATGCGTTTGATATTCGTTTGCCCAAATGCTGCCAGGTTGCCAAAGGTGCAGGTAATCATGGCTACGATGGCAACCAAGACTACAAAAAAACGACGTACAGGTGATAGGGGGCCAGCCTGTAAATCCTCCGCATTGGATGGCGTTTCTTGGAGGAGATGAAACTGGGAATCAGCAGAAGATTCCTCTCCTGCAGGGGTAACCGTAAGTGTCACGGCAGCCGTATTGCTCGCATTCACGAGTTGGTCTGTTTGGATTTCGGCCTGGTATCCCAAGCCAAAACCAACCCGCAACAGAAGAGCCAGGGCCGCTGCCTTGGAGGCAACAGAAAGAAAACCATCGACTTCAGCGGAGGCGCCTTCGAATACATCAGGACACCAGAAGTGAAAGGGGACAGCAGAGAGTTTAAAGGCCAGGCCGACACCCAGCATTAACCCCCCCAAGGCCAGCACCATCAGTGTGCGTCCGTTTTCACCGGTAGAGATCATATTCGGAATATCGATCGCTACCAGTTCTGCAGCCATTGAGGGCAGGTGAGCAGTTCCTAAAACTCCACAGAGCAAGCTGATGCCATAAAGCATCACACCTGCCGTGCCAGCACCATAAATGGCGTATTTGAGTGCGGCTTCGCTGCTGCGGCTTCGCCCTTTCACAATACCAGCCAATACGTACGAGGGTACGCTCGCCATTTCTATGCCCAGAAAAACTGTCAGCATGTGATTGGCTGAAGCCATCACACACATGCCCAGAGTGGCACCGAGTACCAGCGTATAATAGTCTTGTCCATCTTCGCGGTCCGCGATTCCAGTGAGTTGTGAGAGGATCACAAACAAGACGGCAAACACGAGTAAAAAGATTCGGATATAGGCGGTAAGCGAATCGTATACCAGCATCCCAGTAAACAACTCCTGGGCTTCCAAGCCTGACCAGGACGCCAGTCCGTTCTGGGGCAATGCAGACCAAAGGGATGCCAAGGATCCAACTAGTGCCAGCAGGAACGGGGGGATCAAATGCCCTCCACGAAAGACGCGGACCAATAGCATGAGTACAATGGTCACGCACAAAACAAGTTCTGGCTTAAATAGCGGCAGACTTGTCTTGAGAGTATCGCTTAGCAGTTCTTCAACAATGGTTGTGAGATTCACGTGGGAAAACTCGGTTCAGTCTATTAAAGTTTTAAAGTACTTTGGTTCAACACAAAGTTTTTAGATAAATTCTAAATTCCTCAGGACTAATATTCGGACTCGACAAAAGCGGTACCGTTTGCCGTTCCATCGGTCGTATAGGCTGTTTCAATGGCATCGTCAATGGATGTATCAATAGTTGTCGTTGCTGACGCCATTTGACCTCCCTCTGAACCAAAAGCTTGCAGTTGGGGGCCTTCTGGATAGTTCCTTTCGGTCCATGCGGCGAGTTGCTCTATCTGATGGTCCACTGAG
>PATG01000138.1 GCA_002713555.1 Planctomycetaceae bacterium | reverse complement strand
CGGCCTTTAGAAATCTCTACCTCGGCTGTTCGCAGCTTCGCTATCATCTACTCCGCACGATGCTTCTTCGATTGTGGGATCAAATGGTCCTCCTTCGATTGCGTCCTATCGCCCTGATTATGACTCAGAACGTGGACTCATTTGAAGGGGGCAAGGTCAAAATCCCTCATGCGACTAAGACAAGTCCAAAGAGACGCTGAGCGACAAGAAAAGAAAGAAAAATTTTCCACTCACTTCTCAATATTTTCTCCATCTTTTTTCCTTTGGCCATTACCATGCAGTTGGACACGGCAGATTCTCCCTAGATTTGGATTAGTCGAAGCTACCCCAACAAATCATCCAACGCCGCTAACTCGCTGGCTATTTGTTCGTCGAGTTTCTTCGGCGCGGTACGATTGGACGAACGGTTGGGAGTCGGCCCGACGAGTTCACACTGAGCTGGCCCACCTACTGGACTTTCTACCACAGGCTTCTCCGCCACCGACTTCTCGGCCGTGGGGTGATCTGCCAGAAGTTCAACGAGTCGTGCCGCAAGCGACGTGATATTAGGATTCTGAAAGAGTAGGGTAGGAGAGACTTCGATTTCCAAATGCCTAGCCAGGCGATTCTTCAAATCAACAGCCATCAGTGAATCTAAGCCGAGATCAAAGAATCCGGTATCAGGCGCTGGTAGCTCACTAGTGGGATACCCTAAAACGACTGACAGTTCCGTTTGAATTTGGCGCGTGAGGAATCCCTGACGCTGCCCCCGAGGGAGAGCACGGAGTTTACTGAACCAGTCGCTTGGCGTGTCCGTATTGTTCGGCACCGATGTAGGCGCCTTGTGATTGGTATCGATGAGCGATGAGAAGAAGGGATCCTTGCCTGCCCCCACTTGTTGCAACTTCGACCAATAGACCGGCAAGACACCAACTTGCGTTAGGTCGGGACGCTGGAGTAACTGCTCCAGTGACTGCAAACCTCGCTCAGGTGTAATCATGCCAATTCCTCGTTCGGCCATCATCTGTTCAGTGGCTTTTTTGGCTGCTGAGCCAATCTCCGACCAGGGCCCCCAATTGATGCTCTGTGCAGGTAACCCCAAACTGCGGCGATGATGAGCTAAGGCATCCAAATAGCTGTTCGCTGCTACATGGCTTGCCTGGCCTGGAGATCCGAACAGCGAAGCCGCCGATGAGTAAAGCACAAAGAAATCAAGGGGGAAACCTTGCGTCAGCTCATGCAAATGCAGGGCACCGGTCATCTTGGGGCGTAACACTGTCAGCATCCGTTGCCAAGTCAGTTCTCGAATTGTGGCGTCCGACAATACGCCGGCGGCATGAATCACGCCACGTAGTGGAGCGATAGAATTGGCATGCTCGATGGCATTAGCAAGTTGCTCTCGATTGCCGACGTTGCATGGCAGCAGGTCTAACGTTACCTTCGCCGAACTGTTAGCTTCAGCCTTTAATTCTCCACTAGTAGCTGGATCTTCCTGCAAGCGAATTTTGATTTTGCCAGTTTTGTGCAACTCTGCCAGTGGTTGCGGCAACTTAATTTCTTTGCTCCAACTTGTTTCGATACTTCGGCCAAGCAAGACGACGTGTTTCGCACCATGCTCGATGAACCAGAGGGCAGTGGCTAGCCCCAAGCCTCCTAAGCCGCCAGTGATCAGATAACTGGCATCCTCGTAGATTGGCAATCGGGAATCGGCAAAGCTGAGCACCACTTTGCCAATGTGCTTGGCACGTCGCATAGTCTCAAAACCGCGTAGGGCTTCTTCTACAGGAAAGACCATCTTCGGTAAACTCGTGTGAACATCGGCCTGGGCGAAGATTGACTCTGACGTCGTCGATTCTTTGGCAAACGCTGCCTCGGTGTGCGACATCAGGTCGACCACGTGATATTGAACGTCAGGCCGTATTTTTGCGACGTCTTCTTTCGTCCAAATATCTCGTTTGCCCAGTTCGATAAATCGTCCGCCGGGTGCTAGTGACTCCAGGCCTTTAGAAACATACTCACCTGTCAGCGCGTTGAGCACCACATCGACGCCTGCACCGCCAGTGGCTTGCATGACTTGCTCGGCAAAATCAAGCGATCGGCTGTCCATGATGTCATGCACGCCCATGCCCCGAAGCACTTGCCACTTGCCACGACTTGCCGTGGCAAAAATTTTGGCACCAAGCTGCTGAGCCACACGAACCGCCGCCATTCCGGTACCGCCAGCAGCGGAGTGAATGAGCACACGCTCGCCAGCTTGCAGCTTGGCAACATTACGCAGCGCCAGTTCCGCAGTAAAAAAGCAGGCGGGGATCGTCGCTGCATCGGCGACAGTCGTGACGGCCGGATCTTTCACCAAGCGATCCCAACAGACGACGAGCTTGGCGGGAACGGTAAGATGGGTCCGCATCGTCCCGGGAGCCAATGCCACCACACGATCGCCAACCGCAAGGCCATCGACTCCGACCCCCACCGCAACAATCGTTCCCGCACATTCAACCCCCAGCCAGTCGCGTTCAAAGGGTAGCAGGCCCGCCACATCCAACACGTCGATAAAATTGATTCCGGCTGCCTCGATTTGGATTTCCACTTCGCCAGTATCTGGAGGCCGCCGCTCGGCAGAAGCATAAGTGAGTTGGTTGATCGAACGATCTATAGCCAGTGAAAAACTCTCCTTGGGTCGATCTTTCAATCGTGGCGTGGTCGCCGCGCGATCCAAACGCGCTACGTATCGCTTGCCATCGCGATACATAACAGCCCCCGTTGATTGGGAAGTAAGTTCCTGGTTTAAAACGGCTTTTTGATCTTTAAGAGTTAGTAGCGGATCGAGATCAATGCGGTAGCAATGCAATTCAGGATGCTCTAGCTCAACCGTGCGTGCAAAGCCCCACGCAGCAGCTTGCTCGGGAGCATGGCAGTTTGGTCCGATCGCACCGCGCGTAACCACCGTCAATTTTGTTCGTGGGACATCAGTAGCGATCAACTGTTGGACAAGTTGCAGCAACTCTTCTAGCGTGGAATCTTCTGCGAAAAACAAAGTATCCTCATTGGTCGCCTGTCTTTTACTGGCACTCTCTTGGATACCTACCTTTTGAGCCAGTATGACCGTTTGCGGCAAAGTATCTGATCCCAGGGCAGCAGCAGAGAATCCGGCGGCATCAAGGGCAGACTTCCACTGACTGGTGCTGAGCAGCGGATGGCCGGTGCGTAGATCATCGTCAAACAACCACCAACCCTTGGTCAACCCAAAGACCAAGTCAAGCCAGAGCAGCGGGCGCGTTCCTTCCAGCAGGACTAATTGCCCTGTCGGCTGCAAAGTGTCGCTAACGTTTTTTAGTGTACGCTGTAAATCGGTGGTCGCATGCAGCACGTTGGCTGCTATAACAAGATCGTAGCTGCCCGGTTCGATCCCTTGTTCTGCCAAGCCACGTTCGACATCGAAGGTCTGGAACGTCATGCCCGGCTGACTGCCAAAACGCTGCTGCGCATGATCGACCAATAGGGGCGAGATGTCGGTGACTGTGTACTGGATCACTTTGTGCGGGGCTACTTTTTCCAGCAGCGGCAGCAACGCGGCTGTAGTACCGCCTGTTCCTGCTCCAATTTCCAGCACTCGTAAAGGCTTGGAGCTCGAAAAGACGACACGCTCGACGGATGCACGAACCTGCTCATTCAGTAGACGAGCCCCGACCGATTTTTCGTAGAGCCAGGCTAGTTCGTCTGAACTCCCTTGCGGGAAAAGCACCTCAAGCGAGTTTTGCTCTCCAGCAAGAATGGCAGGCATATTTTCCGCGCAGCGCCCGAGCAGCTTGAGCTCGCGCATGAACGTGCTGCTTAATTCTTGCTCTAACTGCAGAGTCAATTCGCTTGCAGCTGAGTCCGATTGAATTTCGACCAGACGCTGAAAAAGTTGTCGATGCTCGTCGACAACAGCCTGCTCGCCAACTTGCGAAAGCACCCGCTGGGCATAGTGGGTAGCCAGCTTGTCGAGCTTGGGAAGTCGTTGCAAATAGTCTTTGCTAGCCGGCTGAGCTAATTGTTCCAGGAAGCTGGGTTGTATATCGGCGACGATCTCCGCGGGCGACGCTGTCGGTGGAGGTAGTTCTTCGGGAAGCCAATTTATGGTGTAGAACCAGTTTTCAATGTTTTCTTGTGCTGCATTTTGTTGTGCTGGAGGTTTGACTGATGGAGTTTGTGGATGAGCATCGGCACTCAAACGAATCGGTCGCAGACGGAAGTCGGTCATGGCGACCTGTAATGTTCCTTGCCCATCGAACAACAGGATGTTGGCACTCAACCAATCGGAACCTGAGGTAACCAGAGCGCGGCTGGTGAACGTTTCACCTCGCAGACGATCCGTGTAAAAATCGACTCGTCCAATTCCTTCAGGCAAAAAGGTTTCGCCGCGTTGCTGGTCGACAAACAGAGCTGCCAGCGATTGGACGCTCGCGTCTAAGACGATCGGAGGAAAGAAAAAAGCGTTGTCTAGTCGCTCCGGAAGGCGAATTTCAGCATCGATTTGATTGTCTTGTACAGAGATAGAATGCAACAAGCGCCAGTCGGGTCCGTAAGTGACACTCTGCTCAGCAAGCCGCTGATACACATCTGCCGGACGTATTTTGTTCTCTTGTTGAAGTGGTTGGTACGTCGAGTTTTGATTTTCAGCGCTGCTGCTGAATCGTGCTTTGCTGTGGGTGCCCCACTGATTACCGCTGGTTTGCCGAGCAACGATTAATTCATTGGATTCGTTTTGCTCGTTGATGGTGACTTGCACACTCGCTGCTGCATCCAAATAAAGAGGCGTGGCGAAGCTGATATCTGCTAAGGTTAAAACTGGACTGTTCGCTTGGAGCTGCGGGACATTAAGTTTTGGATTGCTAAGCTGGCTTAAGCCCGAATTGTGACACGCCGCGACCATCATCTCCACAAAACCAACAGCAGGTAGCACCGGTCTGTCAAACACCCGATGTCCTTGCCATAGTGCATCCATGAATAGTTTGGAATTGGCCTGGAAGTATTTTTTTTCACTTTGGGCCAGTGCAATCTCTGCTCCCAACATGGGGTGTGCTTCTGTCTTAACAACTGTGGGAGGCTGCGATGAATCGACGTCGACCCAGTGTTTTTTTCGTTGAAATGGATAGGTTGGTACTTCAACTCGCTGCCCTGGCTCCCCGGGCCATTGGCAGGGCTCGTCGGCAAGGAACTTTCGCGCGCAGTCGACAACATTCGCAGAGATGGTTGTTTGCTCATCGGGTTGCCAAAACTGTTCCGCGCGCAGGCTGGCGATCGCTTTATGGCTACTATTGGCAAGTACCGCTCGGCGATGACGAAACCGTGTACGACACTCAAAGGCAGTCCAACAGACGTCCTGCCAGTTCGCCCCAGCTTCCAGCAAGCTGGCATATTGCCCGGCCATTTGACGCAGGGCCATCTCGGAATTTGCCGAAAGCAGGAGAGCTGCGTCCATTTGGCGAGAAGCAAGAATTGTTTTTTTTGCGGGCTGGTAAGCTTGTGGCGACTCAACAATCACACACGCATTGGTCCCGCTAAATCCAAACGAACTAACACCGGCACATTGCCCCTGCTGGATTTGCCACTCGCTAGACTTGGCGGTAACTTGTAGTGGCATCTCCGCCCAGGGGACATGCGGTGTGGGTTCGTCAAAATGGAGATGCCGAGGCAACCTTCGCTGCTGCATGGCCAAAATGACTTTCATCAAGCCACCAATTCCAGCGGCAGCTTCCATGTGGCCTAGATTGGTTTTCACCGAGCCAACATGAAGCGGGTGAAGTTGAGAATGGCTTTCCCCAAAGACTGCCGCTAGCGCCCCCAGCTCGATTGGATCGCCTAGCTGGGTTCCCGTGCCATGGGCTTCGAGATAATGAATCTGACTGTGCCTGACGTCGGCTTGCGTGAGGGCTGCTTCGATGACGGCTTGCTGCGAGGGACCATGCGGCACGGTAAGCCCTCCGCTACGGCCATCTTGGTTGATGGCACTGCCGCGCACGACTGCAAGAATCGTGTCACCTGCGGCTTGCGCCTCCGATAATCGCTTCAAGACGACCACTCCGCAACCTTCCGAGCGGACAAACCCGTTAGCATCCGCGGCAAAAGTTTTACAACGACCGTCAGGCGATAGCATGCGTGCTTGTGAGAAGGTCATGCTCAGTTCCGGTGAGAGGATGCAATTGACGCCTCCCACCAGAGCCGCGCGGCATTCGCCACTGTGCAAACCTTGGCAAGCAGCATGCAGAGCAACCAGTGACGAACTGCAAGCGGTGTCCACGCCCAGGCTGGGCCCGGTAAACCCGAATGTATAGGAAAGCCGGCCGGCAGCCACGCTATGCGAGTTGCCTGTTGCTAGGTAAGCGTCGATTTCATGTAATGGGCGAGCCATCAGGTGCCGCGAATAATCGTGAGCGCTGATCCCAACGAACACCCCAATCTTTTGGCCGTTCCATTGAGCAGGAACAACACCGGCTCGTTCCATCGCTTCCCAACTGACTTCGAGCAACATCCTTTGCTGGGGATCGAGGCTAGCGGCTTCCTTAGGGGCAATGCCAAAAAAGTGGGCGTCAAACTCGCGCACCGAATCTAAAAAACCTCCGTCGGTGGTAATGATCTTACCAGGAGTCGCGGGCTGAGGATGATAGTAACTTTTGGCATCCCAACGATCCGCTGGAACTTGAGTAATCGCATCGCCTCCACGATCGAGCAACTGCCAAAAAGCTTCCGGGCTATTACAGCCACCAGGAAAACGGCAAGACATGCCGATCACGGCAATAGGTTCATCAATAGACTTTTGCTCGTTGCGCTCCGCTATCTCTAGTCGCTGCTGAAGCTTTTTGATCGTCTGCAAGGCTCGTCGCATGCGATCTTCATTTTGTTGTTGGTCATCCATAGGGTTTTACTAGGTGTCGAATCGCTTTTGTAGTGTGATGGTAACGCAGCATCAGGCGAAGAGCTTATCGATCTCTGCCAGTTTTTGGTCGAGTTGGCTACCGATGTCAGGTGCGTCTTGGTCAATTTGTAATTTGTCTGCTAAATACCCCAGCATGGCATTGGTATTAGGGTAGTCCAACGCCACCGTTGATGGCAATTCGATACCCAACTCGCGTTGGATCGAGTTTTTCAGTTCCAGCGCGGTCAGAGAGTCTAAGCCAAGGTCAAAGAAACCTTTGTTGCGGTCGAGCCCGTCAGGATCAAACCCGAGCACTCGGCTGACACGGCCGCAGACATAGTTTTCGAGTTCGCCAAAGCTGGTAGGAATAGAATTCGTGTTGGTTAGGATATGATCCGCAGCCAAACTAGTTTCTTGGCCACTGGCAGTAGGAACTTGCTGCTTGTTGGCCTCCTCTGCCTGCCCGTTAGTTGGTGTCATACGCACAACCAATTTCCCGATGTGCTTGGCACCTTGCATCGCGAGAAGAGGCTTCAAAAAATCGCTCCGCTGAAAAACGCTTGTCGGTAGTCCGCGCCAATTGCCACAGCCGACTTGTTTGACCAGCTCTTGCAGTAATCGCTGCACCTGCTCAGGCTTGTCTGTACAAAGCTTACTGAGATCGAAAAGGTAATGCTTGGCACTGGGACCAGCGGCAAGTAATTCTGCGGGTTTCGGTCCTTCGCCTTTGCCGATCTCGACAAAGCGTCCCAGTTTAGCGAGCACCTCAACACTCTTTCGCCGGGCCTCGCCAGGCAAGCTGTTGAGGACAACATCGACGCCTCGTCCACCAGTGGCAACCATCAGCTGCTCGGCAAAGGCAAGTGAACGGGAATCCATCGGCTGCTGGACGCCAAGTTCTCGAAGCGTTGGCCATTTTTCGCGACTGGCAGTAGCATAGACCTGTGCATCAACCGAATGTGCTACGCTGATGGCAGCTTGCCCAACTCCTCCAGTGGCAGCGTGGATCAAGACACTCTCACCACGTTTTAAGTTTGCGAGTGTCAACAGTGAATAAGAGGCCGTCGCGTAAGCCACAGGAAGTGCGGCAGCGCTCGTCTGCTTTAACGAGCCTAGTGGTATTACTAGCGATCGCGCCGTCGTCACGTAGTCTGCCAGGCAACCTGCTGCAATTGCCAAAACATGATCTCCGATTTGCAGGCCCTGTGTTTCCGGACCAAGTGCCGTGACGATTCCCACACATTCACAGCCCAGCTCAGCCTGATCGGGGTAGAGCCCCATCGCCACAAGTACGTCGCGGAAGTTGAGGCCCACTTCCAGAACTCGCAGTTCGACTTCGCCTGTTTGTGGTTTTCGTCGCTGCCGACGTCGCCAGGTGAGCCCTTCGAGTGAACCTGGCGTGGTGACAACAAGCTGTAGGTTGCTTTCGTTGTTATCTGTATTACTACCGCTGTTGGTGTCATGTGTAAATTTTTGAACAGGAGGTAACAGAGGAAACGGAGCATTAGAATGACTCTGCTCTGTGCTCCCTGTTTCCTCCTGTTCTATTTTCGGAATTTGCAAACAATACCGCTTACGCTTGAAGGGCATATCACGTTTTGGCACATCGACCGGCTCGCTCCAACTTTCGCGCAGTGGAACACCGACGGGCTGCTCGACAATGACATGGGCGTTTGTGCCGCTCATGCCAAAACTGCTCACTCCAGCTCGCCTGGGCGCTGTTGCCAGAGGCCAATCAGACCCTGTGGTAGCGACTTTCACAGCAAACTTCTGCCAATCGATCTTCTCAGAGAGCTTGCTGCAATGAAGATGTTGGGGAACGTGGGCTTGTTGCATGGCAAGCACCACTTTGATCAAGCTGGCAATGCCTGCAGCCGATTCCAAATGACCGATGTTTGTCTTCACCGATCCAACAGGGAGCGGTGCGGGTCGCTTGCCGTAGACGGTGTCGATCGCTTGGACTTCGATGGGGTCGCCCAGCGGTGTGCCCGTGCCGTGGGCTTCGACATAGTCGATTTGTTTTGCTGCGAGTCGAGCACGGTCGAGTGCCTGTTGCATCACTGCCACCTGGGACTTGCCGTTGGGAGCCGTTAACCCATTGCTGAGACCATCATGGTTGACGGCAGAGCCTCGCAGCACGGCATAGATAGGTCGCTGCTGTGCTACGGCGTCCGACAGCCGCTGCAATACTACGATGCCACAGCCTTCGCCGCGCAGGTAGCCATTGGCCTGATTGGCGAAAGTAGCGCAGCGGCCATCAGGTGACAATGCGCGTAATTTGCAGCAGGCAACCATCGACTCGGGTGAGAGAATAAGATTCACGCCTCCTGCCAACATGAGATCTGCTTCACCATTTCGCAGGGCCTGACAAGCCAGGTGCGTGGCTACCAGAGACGAAGAGCAGGTCGTATCGACTTGCATCGTTGGTCCGTTGAAGTCAAAGACATAAGAAACACGTCCTGCGGCGACCCCGCGCATTGCCCCCAGGCTGCTATGCTGATTGACAAACGACAAGTCACCTAGATGTCTATGACGTTGCGCATAGTCGTCGGGACCGAGGCTAACATAAACGCCCGTATTCGAACCACGCAAAGCAGACGGCGAATGATCGGCATCTCCAAGAGCGAGATAGCAGCCTTCCAGGAGCAAGCGTTGCTGAGGATCAAGTGCGAGTGCCTCACGAGGTGAAATGCCAAAAAACTCTGGATCGAAGTCAAACACATCATCGACCAGCGCTCCGACTCGAGTATACATTTTCCCTATGGCTTCGGGGTCGGGGTCGAAATAAGCGTCAACGTCCCAACGATCCGCCGGAATTTCTGTCGCTGCGTCGGTGCCCTCACGAAGCAAACGCCAGAACGCTTGCGGCGAATTGGCGCCGCCAGGGAAACGACACGATATGCCCACAACGGCGATGGGCTCTGACTGATCTTTTTGAACAGGAGCAAACAGAGGTAACGGAGAAGCAAGGCGCCGGCCCTCTGTTTCCTCAGTTGCCTCTTGTTCTATCCCTTCTTGTTCCATTTCCTCTCGCCCCATGCTGCAACGTTCAGCAACGAATGCACACAAGGCATCAATGGTTGGATATTGCCAGGCAATTGTGGGATCGAGCGGCTGCTCGAGTTGAAGCTTACTGGAAAGTGCTTCGGCAATTTCAACGGCAGCGACTGAATCGACTCCTAATTCTGCCAAAGGACGACTGGCAGAAATTTCGGCAGCTTCAACTTTTAATTTTGCTGACAGTTCTGCAATGAGCCAATTGTGAATTTCTGTTTTTTGAACCGGAGTAATCAGAGGCAATGGAGAATTAAAATACTCAGCCTCTGTCTTCTCTGTTTCCTCCTGTTCTATTTTTTGGAATGTGCCTACCGAGCCGCCTACTAATTTAAAGCTTCCCGTTTGGTAGGCTTGCTTGCAGGCAAAGCGTTTAATCTTTCCGCTAGAAGTTCTTGGCAAGCTTCCTGACTTCACGGCTACGAATTCGTGGACATTCAACGCAAACGAGGCGGAGATCGATGCTCGGATCTCGCTGGCCACCGTTTCGATAGCGGACTGTTCTTGAAGCGATCGAGGGACTTCCTGCACGACAATCAAATGTTCGGCATCACCATCGTCTACAGAAAATGCAGCCGTACAATTCTCGGCTGAAGTCGCTCTAGATGCTTCGATGCATTGTTCTAGATCTGTGGGAAAGTAGTTTTGCCCGCGAATGACGATCAGATCCTTCATGCGGCCGCACAAAAACAGCTCGCCATCTCGCAGAAAACCTAGGTCTCCCGTTCGCAAATGGTCGGTGGAGTTATCAGACGGAAGCTTCAACTTTGCTTGAAAGGTTGCTACGCTTTCTTGTTCGCGATTCCAATAGCCACGGGCAACACTGGGACCGGCAATCCAAACTTCGCCGATCGTTCCCGACGAGCATGGCAGCTGTGTTTCAGGAGCAACGATGCGCACTTTCACGCCGTTTGCAGCTTGGCCGCAAGAGACAATCGCATTTTGTTGTAACTGAGGACTCAAAGAGCTATTGGATTTTTGCTGCTGCCGGTCATCAGAAGTTGAAAACTTCAAACCTGATCTTCCACTCACCATGAGAGTCGCTTCGGCTAATCCGTAGCAAGGCAGAAACGACGACTCGCGAAAACCGTAGGGAGAAAATTTCTCCGCAAACCGACGCAACGTGTTCATGCGCACGGGTTCCGCTCCTACAAAAGCAACATCCCAACTGCTTAGATCCAAGTTGTTGCACTTTTCAGGCGAAATCTTATCGACAGCATATTGATAGGCAAAATTCGGTCCGCCGCTGGTTGTCGCTCGAAAGTTACTAATGGCTTCCAACCAGCGAAAGGGATTGCGGATCATAGAAAGCGGAGACATCAACAACACCGGAAAGCCAGCATAAATCGGCTGGAGGATACCTCCGATCAGTCCCATGTCGTGGTAAGGAGGAAGCCAGATCACCCCTCGACTGGTATTCGTATGTCCAAAACGGCAGCGGATCTGCTCTAAGTTGTGTGTCAAATTGGCGTGGGTGACTACGACACCACGCGGCGTGCCGGTGGAGCCAGAAGTGTATTGCAGAAAAGCGATTGAAGCACTGACGTCTTGCCAATTCGCTTGCTTCTCGCTCGGCTGAGGTTGGTCTGTCACCAGGATCGGTGTTGCAGGCGGCGCGGATTCTTGAACTCTACTGAGCAACTCAGCACTTGTCAGTACGGCACTGGGGTCAGAATCTAAGAACACTTGTTGCCAGCGTTCGCCATCAACGTTGGATCGATTTTCCGGTCCACGTGGCGGCTGGATGGGCACTGCGATCGCACCTGCGTAAAGACAACCGAAAAACGAAGCAACTAATTCGAGGCCGGGCGGTTGTGCGATGACTACTCGATTTTCCCCTGCAGTCGGTCGAGATAACTGGCCTAATTCGGCGGCAACGGCAATGGCTTGGCTGTGCAACTGGACATAAGTAATAGGACGGTACTGCGACTGCCAATCTTTCGCTTGTGTTTGGCGTTCGACATAAATTGCGACCTGATCTGGTTGATGCTCGGCGCGCAGCGCCAAGATCTCTGCAATGGTCAAGCGAGATAAATCAGTGTCTGGCAGCATATGGAGGAAATACGTGGGAGGTTTTGAGCAAGAGGTAAAAGAGGGAACTTAAGAGTGAGGCTGCTTTTTCCTCTGTTCTCGCTGTTTCCTCCTGTTTCATTTTTCGACTAAAGGCCGCAACTGTTTCCGTAGATAGAATCCGTGATAGACCCTTGAAACCGGGAGACTCTTACACCATAATATCCCAATTGATATTGATTCTCAACAGTGAACTAGAGAATTCCTAGCTTGGCGTTGGTAGCCCCTAGCCACCTCTAACACGCCAGATATTGCCTATCCATTAATCCCACATTCGCTCGGCGAGCCCTCAATAACAAAATAAATGACTAATATGAAACAGGATTCGATCGAAACTCTTTTGGCTCACCTGTACCGTCAAGGAGTACGGCTTAGCGCTACGGACAACCGGATCAAATGCAGCGGTCCTCCCGAAATCGTTGCGGCCGTTCAAAGCACACTGGCCAACCGAAAGAGTGAAATCATTGAGTTTCTGTCGGCCGGCAATGGCAAAGTTGGCGACTACACGATTGGCAGGCAGCAGCACCCAGCGAGAATTCCGCTCTCGTTTTCCCAGCAACGACTTTGGTTTCTGCAAGAAATGCAGCCAGAGACGGCCGTATACAATATACCTTTCGCCATCGAAATCAATGGCTTGTTGGATCTCTCGGCTTTTCGCAAGAGTTTCGCGGAGATCGTAAGCCGCCACGAGATTTTGCGTACTAACTTTGTTACTGAAGCGGGGGAACCTGCCCAAATCATCACTGATTCTCGTCAACTAGAAATCATAGAGATCGACTTACGCGAGCAGCCGGATGCTGAAAATCAAGTCCGCCTAGCCGCCAGAGAGGATGCAGCACGTCCTTTCGATGTGACTCGCGATTCTCTTTTGCGAGTAGCAGTCTACCGAGTGGATATCGAGCGGTTTATCGTGCTGTTTACGGTCCACCATATTATCTCGGACGCTTGGTCGACGGATGTCTTGCTGCGGGAGTTTGCCAGCCACTACTGTGCGAGCCTGCTGGGAAAGTCTGCCGAGCTAGCTCCCCTTTCCATTCAGTACGCCGACTATGCCGTCTGGCAACGAGAATGGCTCCAAGGCGAAGTACTAGAAGAGCAACTCGGGTTTTGGCGTGAGCAACTCAGCGGAGAATTGCCCACACTCAACTTGCCAACCGATTTTCCGCGTAAGCGAGTGCAGACCTTTGCCGGGGCAGTCGAGAATTTTTCCGTTCCTCAAGAGGTCGCCGATGCCCTGCAAGCGATTGCTCAAACCAACTCGGCCAGCTTGTTCATGACGTTGCTGGCAGCCTTTAATCTGTTGCTCAGGCGCTATACCGGCCAGCACGATTTGCTGGTCGGCACCCCAATTGCGAACCGACACCGGCCAGAAGTGGAAGGGCTCATCGGACTACTAGTGAACACCTTGATAATTCGCACCCGACTCAATCCTGACGACACCTTCCTAGACACTCTCGCAAAAGTCAGGCAGACGACGCTTGAAGCTTATCAGCACCAGGACTTGCCGTTTGAAAAGCTTGTTGAAACCGTACAGCCTGACCGTGACATGAGCCTCAGCCCGCTGTTTCAGGCGAAGTTTCGTTTGGAAAACGCTCCGCAAAACGACATCGAATTGCCGGGGCTCAGCCTGCGCCGGCTGCCGCAGGAGTTGACCACGGCCAAACTCGACCTTTCAGTCGACATGTATGAAACGCCCGAGGGCTTGGTGGGCGGTTTTGAATACAATAGCGATTTATTTTCGCCTGCGACGATTCGGCGGATGGCAACTCATTTTGTCACGCTGCTTGAGTCAATTGCCAAAGCGCCTGAGCAGCGCGTGGCGGAACTTGCTGTTTTGCCACCTGCCGAGCAGCGAGTGCAGCTTGAGGAGTGGAACACTCATGACTTGCCCTATGCTGACTCGGCTTGTTTTCATCATCTTTTTGAAGCACAAGTTGAGCGAACTCCGGAGGCAATCGCTCTGATCTTTGATGGGGGCGACGCGAGCTCACGTCTAGAAGTGACGTACCACGAGCTGAATTGCCGCGCTAACCGCCTGGCCCACCACCTCAGGCAACAAGGAATCGGCCCAGAAAAAATTGTGGCCATCTGTCTGGATCGTAGCATCGAAATGGTGGTAGCCATGCTCGCGGTGATGAAAGCTGGCGGAGCCTATATGCCGCTTGACCCGGGTTACCCAAAGGATCGACTCCAATTTTTGATGGAGGATGCCGACGCTCAGGTTTTATTGACTACCAGTCACTTCGAGCTGCCAGACGTACAAGACACTCATGCACCGCTACGCATTGACTTGGACACTGCGGAACTCGGCGACGCTGCGGTAGACAATCCTCAAGCCGAGGTCGTGGCCGAGAATCTGGCGTACTTGATTTACACCTCGGGAACTACAGGAAAACCCAAGGGCGTTTTGGTTTCGCATAGCGGCCTGGTGAATTTGACCGAAGACAAAATCCGGGTGTGCGACGTGCATGAGGGTGACTGCGTGCTGCAGTTCTTTTCCTACAGCTTTGATGGTTCGGTTCCTGAGTTTACGATGACATTGGCCCCAGGCGCGACGCTCCTGTTGGCACCTGCGACCACGGTATTGCCGGGGCCTGATTTGCAAGCATTGCTACTTCGCAACAAAGTCTCACACCTCACGATGACTCCTTCGGCACTGGCGGCGCTACCCAGTGACGATTACCCCTCGTTGCGGATGGTCTTGGTGGGCGGCGAAGCTCCTTCGCCAGAGCTGATTGAAAGTTGGAGCCAGGGGCGCGTCTTCATCAACGCCTATGGACCAACAGAAGCCACGGTCAACGCCAGCATGGTGCGTTGTGGTAATGGTCAGCCGATCGAACCGACGATCAAGCCTAGCGCGAACAAGCAACTTTATGTGTTAGACGAACAACTCGAACTGACTCCCATTGGTGTGATCGGTGAACTTCACATCGGAGGGGTCGGCCTCACACGCGGTTATCATCGTCAGGCAGGGCTCACGGCCCAGCGTTTTATTCCAAATCCGTTTCCTCCTGCCCCTGAGCGCAACTACAACGTGCCGCTGCTCTACAAGACGGGCGACTTGGCTTGTTATCTGCCCGACGGTCGCATTCGCATTGTGGGCCGCACAGATCAGCAGACCAAGATTCGTGGGTTTCGGATCGAGCTTTCAGAAATTGAGCGAGTTCTCGAAGGGCATCCCTACATTCAAATCGGTCTGGTCCGCATCCGCGAGACCCCCAGTGGTGGCAAACAGCTAGTCGCCTATGGTGTCCCTTGCGAAACCCAGCAGGAAACGACGCCGCCTGAATCAACGGCAAAAATCCGCGATTACCTGGCCGAGAAGTTGCCAAAGTTCATGTTGCCATCGGTCTTCATCTGGCTCGACGAGCTGCCGCTCACCGAAAACGGCAAACTCGACGAGGCGGCACTTCCCTCACCTGAAGAAGTCGCCACGCAGGCCAAAACTCAGCCGAGAACAGAAACCGAAAAAAAACTGTCTCCGATCTTTGCGGAAGCCTTGTCAGTATCGGATCTGGGCACCGGTGACAACTTTTTTGATCTCGGCGGACATTCTTTGCTTGCTACGCGTCTGGTATCGCAAGTGATGGAAACATTTGACGTGGAGATCACCGTCATCGACCTCTTCGATGCCCCAACCGTTGCCAAACTTGCGCAGCGAATCGAACACAAACAACATCTACAACATTTAGTCAACGCTGACGCCGGGGAAGGCGAACGTGAGGAGATTGCTCTGTGAACCAAAACAATTCAACGTCCAAAAAATCAAAACTTCGGGCCGACGTCATTGCCGAGCCGATGGTCAATCAGTGGTATGCCTGGAGCTATCTCATCCCGCCTGCCACGCATGCTCGTTACCTGACCGAGTCGCAGCTGCCGATCATGGAATCGTTTGTCGATAACCCGCAAGTCCATGTCGAGGCGCTCAAGGACCCCGAAATGTCTGGCGGACCCTTTATTCAATACGCTCCTGAGCGGGCTCCCGAAATCAAAGAGCTACTCGAGAAGACAAAGCGTGAGAAAGAACATCTCTTGCTCTTGAGCAAGTCGATCCAGCAGCTGGAAACGATTCTCGACGCACATCCCCAGGGCCAATCACTGGAACCCCTTTACCCCGAAATCCCTACTGCGCTACGCGGCTTTGTCGAACTAGTTTATGACGCCCGCGATTGTCCCTCGATTCGTTTTATCGAAGGTTTGCTCTACCGCAGCGAATACTACCAGACTGACGGCCAAGGCTACGGGTTGCGCCGCNTGCCCGACGTCGATGGACGCGCGTTTGTGATGAGTACGCCCACGCTACCGGGAGACTTGGAATGCTATCTCGACATGCCGTTTAAGGATCGGCGGATCGACCGGCTGTTTCGCATGCGAGACGTTGCCGATAGTGTCGACCAGTTAGCCGAGGAGCTGGAGCTGCCGCCAGAAGCTCGCGAGTCGTTTGGGGATCTCTTTACCGACGAGGTCACCCCCGATAACAAGCGTTATCAGGGAGAAGGAGTCCGCATTCGCTACCTGGGACACGCGTGTGTTCTCATTGAAACTGCCGAAGTGAGCGTTATCTGCGATCCTCTGGTCAGCAATCCCAATCCAGCAGGCATTCCCCGTTACAGTTATGCCGATCTGCCCGACACGATCGACTACGCGATGATGACTCATAATCATCAAGATCACGTCATGTTCGAAACGCTTTTTCAGTTGCGCCATAAGATCAAGCACGTTGTCATTCCAACCGGGCAGAAAGGTTCGCTGCTCGATCCTTCGCTGAAGATGACACTCGAAATGATTGGCTTTGAGAACATTCTGGAAATCGAAGAGCTGGAGTCGGTCGAAATTCCCGGTGGCGAAATCGTGAGCTTGCCGGTGTACGGCGAGCACGGCGATCTGAATATCGCTACGAAAAACGCGTACTGGGTGAAAGTATTAGGTCGATCCGTGATCTGCGCGGCCGACTCGAATAACGTCGANAATGCTCTCTATCGTCACCTACGTCATTTGCTTGGCAAGCCGGACATTTTGTTCATTGGCATGGAATGCGAGGGGGCTCCTTACACCTGGTCGTATGGTCCCCTGCTACCGCAGGCAGTCAAGCAGCAGCAGGCCCAATCGCGGCGTCTCGATGGGTCTGACTCTCGCCGCGCTATTGAGCTAGTCGAAACAATGGCGCCCAGCGAGGTTTACGTCTACGCAATGGGCATGGAACCGTGGCTCACGTACATTACTTCCATTAGCTATGCCCTTGATTCGCCACCGATTCTGGAATCGAACGCGTTTATCGAAGAGTGTCAGTCACGCGGTATTCCCAGCGAGCGTATGATGGGCCTCAAAGAGATTATTCTCAAGCCCATCGCGGGAACATCACCAACCCCGACACCGATTGCCATCCCTGAGGGAGCTTTCGAATACCAGCCGCCCCAGTCCGGCGAGAAACAGAATGCTGGCAAGCAAGGCGCCGCAACCGTGGCGCAAGTGGGGACGATTGATCCCAAATCTCAAGCGTTAACCTCGCTGCTAGGTCGATTGCGCGAGCTTAACGTGCGGCTGTGGGTGGACGGTGCTGAGTTGAAATGCGATGCGCCCAAGGGAGTGCTCACCGGGGAGCTAGCCAGCGAAATCAAATCGCATAAGCCTGAAATCATTCAGCTATTGAAGGGCGTCAAGCCAGAATCATCCGAGGTTCCTGCGTCGTGAGTACGGAGCCCCCCCGCTCTCAGCTCGATCAGTTGGCCAATATGTCGGCTGACGAAAAGCGCAGGCTGCTGGCAAAACTCTTGGCAGAGCAGGATCGTCAGGCACCTGAGGCAGAAGCTACCAGCGCGCAAGTTACGATCGATGCCAGAAAGCTAGCGTCTGAAACCTTAGAGGCTGATGCCAAGCAAGCTCCCCTCAACCACCCAAAACGCTTTCCGCTTTCACCGGCTCAGCGTAGGCTTTGGTTCATCGAGCAGCTTCAGCCGGGGCTTTCGGTTTACACAATTCCGACGGCTCTGCGGCTCAGTGCCGATGTTGATGTTGCGGGCTTGCACCGATGCTTTAACGAGATCATTGCCCGACATGAGATCCTACGGACTCGTTTCATTGCTGAAGCAGGCACTCCCTGGCAGATTATAGATCCGCCATACGAATTGCCCCTCGTGGAAATAGATAGCAAGAGTGAACAGGCAATTCGTGACTTTTACAGCGCTCCGTTTGACCTGGCGAGTGATCGATTATTTCGCGCTGGTCTCACACGAGCAGCTGGCGATGAGAGTGCGACCATTCATCTGGCAATCCATCATATCATTGCCGATTACTGGTCACTGCGTGTGCTGATGCGCGAGTTGCAGCTGCGTTACGCCGCACACCAATCGCACCAGGACGTGGATCTTCCACCACTGGCCATCCAGTATGTCGACTATGCCGTTTGGCTTAACGAGCAGGATACAGATTTACAGCAGGGGCTAGCCTATTGGCAGCAAGAACTTTCGGAGACCAGCAGCTTGCTCCAATTGCCAACGGATTTCCCGCGCCCGGCAAACCACTCGTTTCGTGGTGAGCGTTTACGATTTGAGTTACCCTTGCAGCT
>PATG01000087.1 GCA_002713555.1 Planctomycetaceae bacterium | reverse complement strand
TTTCATTCCACATGGCCCAATGCGGATGCGATGTTTGGTCGCCACATTTGTAGAAATTTCCGCGCCAGAGCGTTCCGGGCTTGCGTTCCACCGGGCCTACATATGCCTCGAAGAGATCGTAAGGTATATGAAATTCAATGCCCCATCGAGTGGGTTCGGTTATTTCAGGATTCACCACAGAGGGCATCGAATGGTAAATCTTAACCTGATCCATACGGGCATCGTCGAACACCACCGGATCGTAACGCACGGTAGCGGATTGCGCATTGTAATGCAGCAGCAAAGTGCCCCCGCAGTTTATCTCGATGTTAAAATAGCCGCGCCCGGGCACAGGTTCCACAAAGAATTCAACACAGCTGTCGGCACACACCGATTCATTGCGGTGTGTATGTGCACTTAGGACGTATTGGTCTTGTACAGAGAAGATCCCATAAATGTGATCTTCGTCGTACAGTAATTTGGCGCATGTTTGTGGACGANGGATGCTGCTCTTTTTGTGGAAGGTAGCCACCTCCAGTTCGGGCACGTCGGCCCAAATCAGACCATCCCAGTCGCCGTCGAGCGACGGCATCGAAAGCGCTCTCTGGATCGTGTAGTGTTTCATTCTCGTCTCCCACTTAGCGTGTAGGGCCAACAATTAGTTTCATAGTCCCGTTCAATTCAAGTGGGATGACAAGCATGGGGCCGTTCGCCTGAGCGGATGTGGACATGCNGTTGATCGACACGTCATGACTTGCNTGGATTCAATTGGAAAGGCCCNTGAATTCAGAGTCAGTGTGACAGCCCCCTGTCCACTCAGCAGCATGTTCAATCCCTCAGCGTCGTAGGACGAGACGCGTGTTTTCACTACGGAGGCAGTATCCAGTGTGGCATGTATCGGCACAAGGACTGCTGACTCGTGTTTCTCGAATTCTAATTGACAACACGCGTTCTAATTGACAACACGCGTTTTTCAAGTTTTTGGCAGGTGTTGTCGAAAAAAACGCAGCCAATTACCGCTGAAAAACGCCTGGATCTCCGCCTCNCTNTAGCCGCGGGCTGTCAGCATCGCATCGAATTTTTGGAGGTCGGCAATCGAGTCGAGGCCCGTGGGGGTTTGTTCCGTGCCAAAACCGCCNTCCAGGTCAGTGCCAATGGCCAGCTGATCGCAGTTNCCGGCCAGCTGACAGATGTGGTCCATGTGGTCCAGGGCGGCTTCCAGTCCGACGACCTCCCGGCGCGTATATTCTGCTAACGTGTCTCCACGTTTCCACCCTGGATAGAGCATCCAGGCATCCATGGCGACGCCCAGTATGCCACCGCGCTCGAGCACCCGTTTGATCTGCGCATCAGAAAACTGCCGATCGCCAGGCACAAGCGCTCGGCAGTTCTGGTGGCTGGCGAGCACCGGGCCCTGGTACTCATCGAGGGCTTCATAAAAACTCTTATCCGAAAGATGCGTCAGGTCCAGAATAATACCCAGCTTTTCAAACTGCTTGAGCATTTCACGGCCCCGCGGCGTTAACCCGGGCGCAGCGGGATCGTCTCCTGTGCCACCTGCGTAGGCACTGCGTCCGTAGTGCACCAGGCTCGCGCAGCGGAGCCCGTCGACAAACCAACTTTGGGCCTGCTGGTTATCGACGATCGGGTCGGATCCTTCCGCCGCCAGAATGATTCCGATCGGCAGTCCGTCCCGGGTCGCCTCGTCGGCCGCTTCCCAGCGTTTCCAGTGCGCGTCGAGTTCTGCAGCACTGCGGAGGATAGCGACTTCGCCTTGAGATTCCAGGACGCGGTAGTACGCCAGTTGGCCCTGNGCAGCAGCGTAGGCGATCTCTTGCCTCGGATAGTCGAGCGTGCCAGNAAAAATGGTGGNAGTCGTACCGTGCGGAGTGCGCGCCAGCACCGTTCCCAAGCACACGGCAACCCGCCCACGCCGCATTTCTGGTAGCGAAACGGTAGCGCGCCCCCGGGCAACCTGATCGTCCAGTTGCGCTTCGCGCGCGTTCATTTCACGGAGGGGCAGCGTGAGGTCGCGTTTCCACGAAATCGCGTTCCAGGCTAAGTCAAGATGGGAATCGAAGAGGAGTTTCATGGGCTACCGAATTAAAACCCGTTTTAAGACTACCAGGCAGTGCCTGCGTTTACCTGCCAGCCAGCAGGGTTGAGAAACGGGTACAAGTTATTCGTCCTCGAGCGGAAAGTGCTTGTCCTGAAATTGCTTCGTATGCCAAACCGACTCGCGAAAAAGGTCTTCCCACTTTTCGCGGTCTCCTGCTTTGTATTGGTAGAATCCCTTGCCATCCAGGATGCCACTTGCCCCCGCATCCAGCATGTTCTGCATAGTCTCGGGCAACTCTGCTGTATTGTCCAGGGTGGGGAAGACACCCTTCATCACTTGGGCGTAGAGGGCCGGGCCGCCCGTAATGTCCATCCAGCGGAAGGGACCACACAGGGCCGCCCAGAGACCGTAGGCATTACGACTGGCTCGGTCCACGGTCTCCATGTCGGCAATTCCCGACTCCACGATATGAAGTGCCTCGCGATACATGGCATAGCCCAGCCGGTTGCAAACAAAAGCCTCCACATCTTTTTGTACCAGACACGGTTCTTTGCCCAGTCGTATTGCCAATTGCGCGACCCGCTCAAACGCCTCATCCGAAGTTTGTTCTCCACGAATCAATTCCAGGAAACGCGTTGCATGCGCATTTTCGGACCAATGCATGCCCAGGAATCGCTCCGGATGCTGACGGTCACTTTGCAACTGGCTAATGGGTAGTGCCGAAGTATTACTGGCAATCGGCACCTCTGCCGGTACGATCGCTTCAAGCTGGTCATAAATCTGCTGCTTCACCTCAAAGTCTTCAACAACGGACTCGATTACCATATCACAAGCTGAAAAGGGTTCGAGAGCGTTGACCCTTTGATAGCGCGTTGGCCAACTTTTCGCCAGTTCTGGCGGGTGATCGGCCCGCTCAATCAGATCACCAATAGCCTGTTCAATATGTGCGTAGGCCGTGTCGTGCGTGGCCTGGCTGCGGGTAAAGCCGATGACTTTGAAACCATGTGCCAGGCAGCAGGCGGCAATACCCCGGCCTATCAGGCCTAGTCCCACGATACCAATAGTTTGAATGCTCATGTTAAAGTGTGGAATATTCGCTTGGTTGTTGTTGTATGGATAGTGCCCCAACACTTATGACTGTGGCATAAAGTACAGAACCACTCCTATGCGTAATGCTAATCGATATGTGTCCGTTTGTTGAGTGCAAAGCGGCAGTAGTTGGGACTGTCCGGGGTAGGTGGATCGTCTTTCACTGGGCTGGATATTTCGGCTACACTAAAGAGCATTGGTAAACGGGTGGATCATGGTTCAATTTCAATACACGGGGGACGCTCTCTGGACGAGGATGGAACACGCTGTGGACAACGTGATNGAAATCGGACTCATCGACGGTACTTGGCCCCAAAAATTTCCGGAGCTGCTTGGCGTACGACTCCAACAACTCATCGATGATCCGGACCCTACCTAGAAGTAAAAAAGATGTAAAAAACGCCCCCCCCTTCAATCACAGCAACTTCATCATGCCCACAACTCTTGCGATCCAAACAGGGTCTTTTTTGGTGGAAAATCTGCCAGATATGCCATTGGAGTAGTCTCAAATTACCAGTGGCAATCCCATAGCGCGTGGTACCATTGCCTACCAATCGGAGGACAAGAAAGTTTCNAGTGGCTATTGGTCATGCACACNAGGTGAGTTTGATTGGGAATACACTGGGACGAGTTTGTCCACGTTTTGGAAGGTGAAGTAGGGGCGACGANCAANTTGCACTCGCAAAATGCGAACAATTCATGATTGATGTTGTCGCCAATCTTGACAATTCCTGGCGTCTTACCAGCGAAATCGTGGAAGCCGGATTGAAGGGCAAACTCTAACCAGGTTGAAATTTCCGGGTTAAGCCAGAGGCGAAAGTTGCCTATAGTACCAAGGGGTTGGGGGAAATCGACATCTGGTGGGGATGGTAAGCAAATGATCAGCTAGACCAGTTTTTACTCATGAGTATCTCTCCATCGATTATTCAAAACACGCGTCGTACATTGCGTGTTGAAATGCCTGTCACAAAAAAATGGGCTTTCTTCGACCACGCAGCGGTCGCTCCCCTAACGGNACCCGCAGCGGCAGCTTTGCAGCAATGGCAGCAAGAAGCCACCGAGGATGGCACCACGGCATGGCTTAGTTGGGCACGACGGCTGGAGACCACACGTAGCCGGGCTGCGCAATTGATCGGCGCTGATACTGATGAAATTGCTCTCATGCCGAGTACGACTGCAGGAATCAACCTGGTTGCCGAAGGGATCGATTGGCAGGCAGGTGACAATATCGTTACGTTGGATGATGAATTTCCGTCTAATCTCTATCCTTGGCTGCATTTGGAGCGGTTAGGAGTTGAAACACGTTGTGTGCCTACAGCAATCGGCCGCATTGATCTCGATCAATTGGCAGATGCCTGTGATGACCGTACTCGTGTAGTGAGTGCCAGTTGGGTTGGTTTTGCCAATGGTTGCCGGCGGGATGTCCAGGCGATTGCAGACATCGCACACCAGCACGATGCACTTTTCTTCCTGGATGCCATCCAGGGCTTGGGTGTTTTTCCACTGGATGTCGTAGCAACAAATGTGGATTGTCTAGCAGCAGATGGACACAAATGGTTGTTAGGTCCTGAGGGAGCGGGAATTGCCTATATTCGTCGCGAGTGCCTGGGGCGACTCCAACCCATCGGCGTGGGTTGGAATAGTGTTGTGAACGCCTTGGACTTCAGTCATATAGAGTTGAAGTTAAAGCCGACTGCTCAGCGTTATGAAGGTGGCACGCTAAACATGGCGGGCTTTTTAGCGCTGGGAGCAAGTCTTGAGTTGTTGTCTTCACTGGGGATAGAAAATATTGCCAACACGATTCTGGATTTCACCGAGCAAGCTGGCGAGATGCTGGCGGAATTGGGTGCCACTCTGCACTCTCCCAGAGATAGGGTTGAGGAGTGTTCAGGAATAATCTGTTTCGAATTACCAAATCAAAACCCATTCGAGGTGCGCAAACACTGTCTCGAGCAGGGGGTGGTTCTTGCCTGCCGTGGAGGAAGGCTGCGCCTCAGCGCGCATGCTTACAACAACGAAGACGATCTGAATAGAACTCTGGAAGCGTTACGTAGTTTTAAAGGATAAGCATCCAGACGCCAGGAGTTTTTGTTGGNTCGGATATGCCGGTTGAAAGTTACGGATCCTTTGGGATACTGGGTTCGGTTCTAAAGTTGCGATTTGCCCGAGCGGAAGTGTACGTGCCAACCTTGTCGTGGGNTTTCTGGCACTGAGGAAACGTATCTCTTTAAAGATGTTACAAAAAATGACATTTATTCATGAGGACTTTCTGTTACAGACAGTGACCGCACAGCGACTTTATCATGAGTTTGCTGAGAATGAACCTATTCTGGATTACCATACGCACCTGCCACCTGCAGATGTTGCTAATAACCGCCGCTTTGCAGATCTGTCTGAAATCTGGCTGGAGGGAGACCACTACAAGTGGCGTGCTTTGCGCGCTTCGGGTGTGCCCGAAAACTTGTGCACTGGAGATGGCTCTGCTTACGACAAGTTTTTGGCTTGGGCGAGTACAGTCCCGAAGACACTCCGTAATCCCCTTTACCACTGGACCCACTTGGAACTCAAGCGCTATTTTGATGTGGATGAGTTGCTTAGCGAGAAGACGGCGCCTCAGATCTGGGAGCAGGCAAATGCCTGCCTGCAATCCGAAGAACTTTCAGCGCATGGTATTTTAGCTGGATTTAATGTTCGCTGTGTGTGCACGACCGACGACCCGACCGATGATCTGTCTCTTCATGCAAAAATCGCTGCAAGTAATTTGCAGACTAANATTTATCCAACCTTTCGTCCTGACGCAGCTTTCAGGATTCATGAGACGAGCGAATTCATCGCCTGGCTCAATAAATTACAGGAAGTGAGCAATGTGGATGTAGACTCGTACGACAACTTGCTGGCGGCATTGAAGCAACGGCACGATGCTTTTCATGAAATTGGCTGTCGTTTGTCCGATCATGGCCTTGAATCGTGCTACAGCGATTTTTGCAGTGATGAAACGGCAGCCACGATATTCGATCAGGCCCGCAGTGGTCAGCCAGTGTCGCCTCAACAACTAGCACAGTATGCCAGTAATTTAATGCTNCATTTCGGCATCTGGGATTCCGATAAGGGATGGACGAAGCAACTCCATTTGGGAGCGATACGGAACAATAGTCCTCGTTTGCTGGCAGAACTGGGGAGAGATGTCGGCTGCGATTCGATTGGCGATTGGCTCCAAGCTCAGGCTTTATCGGCATATCTCGGACGCCTTGACGAGATGGGCGCACTTCCGCAGACCATCCTTTACAACGTAAATCCGACAGACAACTACGTTTTTGCTGCGATGGCAGGAAACTTTCAATCTGGGGGGCGAGCGGGGAAGTTGCAATTTGGTAGTGGTTGGTGGTTTTTGGATACAGATGAAGGAATGCGTTGGCAGTTAAATACTTTGTCCAATCTTGGTTTGCTCTCGCAATTTATTGGTATGTTGACCGATTCCAGGTCTTTCATGTCTTACCCCAGGCATGAATATTTTCGACGGTGTCTCTGTGATTTGTTGGGCGGTGAAATCGAAAAAGGAATACTTCCTAACGATATTGATCTCATTGGTGAAATGGTTCGAAATATTTGTTTTAGTAACGCACATAAATACTTGGGGCTCGAAATGTAAGGTGGGCAATGAGTGAAGNTCGCATTGGGCAGACAAGCGATTGATTCGAAATCGGCAACTCTGGAGATTTTTTAGGAGAATGGATTTGCGACACTTTGGTGATGATCTGGCGAGTGCTGTTGAGCGTACGGGGAACCCCGTTTTGGTAGGATTGGATCCCCGTTGGGAACTGTTGCCCAATGCGTTCCGTAGTGGGAATGAGAATGAGATTGCGGTACGCGCAACAGCTTATGAGAAGTTTTGTTGCGAAATTATTGATGTTGTCGCNCCCTTANTACCAGCCGTAAAACCACAAGCGGCTTTCTTTGAAGAGTGTGGACCTGCGGGAATGGTTGCGCTCGGTAAGGTGATTGCTTACGCCAGGCAGTCAGGCTTGCTGGTCATACTGGATGGCAAGCGAAACGATATTGGTTCGACCGCCGAGGCGTATGCTAGAGGTATTTTAGGACGCGATGGCCAAAGTGGTTGGGAGGCCGATGCGTTGACGGTGAATCCCTATCTTGGCGCCGACAGCCTGGACCCTTTTTTGGATGTCGCCCAGCAGCGCGGCGCCGGTCTCTTTGTCTTGGTGAAAACATCGAATCCTGGAAGCCACATGCTACAGGATCAGCAACTTCCTGAGGGTCCCGTCTATCGCTACGTGGCCGATTATGTGGAGACTCAGTCAGAGCGAACACGTGGCAAGCGAGGGTATGGAATTGCAGGAGCTGTCATCGGCGCTACGTACCCGGAGCAGCTTGCAGAACTGCGCAGTTGCATGCCACAAACCTGGTTCTTAGTTCCCGGTTTTGGAAGCCAGGGTGGCACAGCGCAAGACGTAGCAGCCGCTTTTGACGGACGTGGCTTAGGAGTCGTTATCAATAATTCACGTGGAATCAATTTTGCGCACCTGCGTCCGGAGTACAAAGATCGCTTTGGAGATGCACGCTGGCAAGAAGCGGTGGCTGCTGCTACCAAAGAAATGATTGCGCAGCTTCGCGCAGAAACGTTGGCGGGGAAAATAGCCGTGCGGACTTAGCCCGATTGTGAGAGATTTCGTTCTCGGGTGACCTCGATGGCCTTGAGCAGACCGCGAGCTTTGTTGAGTGTTTCTTGGTATTCAAGTTCTGGCACACTGTCGGCTACGATACCCGCCCCCGCCTGGACATAGGCAATGCCTTCATGGATCACCACAGTGCGCAAAGCTATGCAAGTGTCCATATTGCCAGCGAAATCTATATAGCCCACTGCACCTGCATATGGCCCACGACGATTAGGCTCCAGTTCATCGATGATTTCCATAGCCCGTACCTTGGGAGCGCCTGAAACGGTGCCGGCGGGCAGGCAAGCGGCCAAGGCATCGAATGAGTCACAATCTTCGCGTAGCTGGCCCGTAACATTGGAGGTAATGTGCATCACATGGCTATACCGTTCGATAACCATCACATCGGAGATCTCAACGGTGTCGTACTGGGCAACCCGCCCCACATCATTGCGACCTAAGTCGACCAGCATAACATGCTCAGCGCGTTCCTTGGGATCGGCCAGTAATTCAGATGCCAATTGCTGGTCTTCTTCATCCGTTTCGCCGCGTCGTCGTGTGCCTGCAAGTGGGCGGACCGTAGTGCGTCCGTCAACAACTCGAACCATGATTTCAGGTGAACTGCCTACGAGTGTGACGCTGGGGGTTCGTAGATAAAACATGAAGGGGCTGGGATTTACCACGCGCAATGTTCGATAGAGTTCGAAGGGAGGTGCGTCCAAGGTCGTCTGCAGACGTTGACTAATCACCACCTGAAAAATATCGCCAGCGCGAATGTATTCGACACACTGACGAACGGCATCTTCAAATTGTGGCTGCGTCATGTTGGAGGTGTAATCCTCAGCAATCCCACCCGAAGTATTGATGTCGGCGAGCTGCAATGTATCGTTTTTCTTCTCGAGCCGACTTATTAGTGAGTCGACACGGCGGCAGGCATGCAGGTAAGCCTTTTTCTGGGATTCGGTTTCCTTGTTTTTAACATCAGCCAATGCCAGAACAATGACAGTTTTTTGTACATGATCGAATACGACCATTTGGTCGTACAGGGCAAACCACAAGTCGGGAAGTTGTCGATCGTCTTCCGGCGGATTAGGAAGGTGTTCAACGTAGCGAACCGTGTCGTAGCCAGCGTAGCCAATTGCACCGCCAATAAATGGTGGCAACTCATCCAGGTGCGCGACGTTGATTGAACGAACTTGTTCGCGTAATGTTTCAAGAGGGTTCTTGCTATCAAAAGATTCGGTTTCCCAGTTTTCGCTGGAGGGGCTACCAGGGTCAGAGGCAGGGTCAGAAATAAGGCGCGAAACGGTAACTTGATTGCCGTAAGCTTGAATTTGCCGAAAGGGGCCACTTGCCAGAAAACTGTATCGACCAACCTTTTCTCCGCCGATGACGCTTTCAAATAAACAGGAGGCACACGAATCATCGAGACGCTTGAATGCCTGCACAGGGGTGAGTGTATCACTGACCAACTGTCGATAGACGGGTACAAAGCGGGCTTTCCCCGCTTGGGTGGTAAATTCCTCCAGGCAAGGTGAGTGAGGCATTTGGTTATCAGGGGGATTAAAGTATGAATAGACTCTGCCTTGGGCTTAGCTTAGCACTGGAGCATATTGCCGACAACGGATGTTTAGATGTCATTGTTTTAACAATCTTGAATAACGATTGGACTTTAGTGCGAACCCTCTTAATCTTGACACCCCTGGGTACACAGTTAGAATCCCCATACAAGTATCGTTATGAAGGTCCTGTTGTCTGCGCGCACCCATTGTTTGGGGGTACCAGTGTTTGGGGGTATTGGGGGAGGCCAACGGGTCTGGTGCTGGAAGATTGGACACGAACAGGTTGTGGACAGTTCGGAATCTTTACGCCTGGTAAAACAAATTCCGGTAACTTTTTGTTAAAACATTGACAAGACTTTAGATCCTATCCTGAAAAAACACTGGTGCTGTTATGAAATGTCAAAAATGCGATCATCGACAGGCCACTTTCCACATTACCGATCTTGTGGATGGAAAACCGAATGAGTTGCATCTATGTGAGGAGTGTGCTCAGAATTTCTTAACTCCCAGTGCCGAAGATGCAGAAGAGGTGATGCCAGCGATGGCTGGGTTATTAGCGCAGCATCTGGCGGTGGGTGAAACGGCTGACGAATTGGCCCGTTTGGATCAACGCGCTTGTCCGTTGTGCTCGATTACATTTCTAGAGTTTCGCAAGCAAGGACGTTTGGGTTGCCCTCACGACTATGTGTATTTTTTGGAAGAGTTGGAGCCCCTTTTGATGAATATACACGATCAGGTGCATCACATTGGCAAGGTGCCCAAGCGTTGTCCGCAGGGTGCAGACCAACAAACGCAACTCATTCGCATGCGCCGTGAAATGAAAGAGGCAGTTGCAACAGAAAACTACGAGTTGGCCTCTGAACTGCGTGACCAGATTCGTGCAGTCGAAACTCAGTCCAGTCCGGATTCTGAAGAAGATGAGTCGGCAGATCGTTAACTTCTTATCGGAACGTATTCGTAAGTACCCTCAGGAAGAACTATGCATCTTGACGATTTAGCCAGTTCGAGTGGTGAGTGGATGAAAGGTTCTGGCCCGGAGTCGGATATTGTCATTAGTAGCCGTATTCGATTAGCGCGAAACCTGGCAGATTTTCCATTCATCTCACGAACGACTGAGTCGGACCGAGCCGAAATCGAAAAGATTCTGGGTGGACGAATCGCGGCCCTGCGTGAGGCCAAAAAAGTTCCTCAGGATACGTTCTATATCAACGTTGGCGACCTTGAAGACGTCGACCGACAGTTTCTCGTAGAAAGACAATTAATCAGTCGAGAGCATGCCGAAAGTGAAGGTGCTCGTGCGGTAGCCATTGATTGTTCCGAACGATTCAGTGTGATGATCAACGAGGAAGATCACCTGCGATTTCAAGTGATGCATAGTGGTTTGGATCTCGAATCTGCCTGGCAACAGATCAATGAATTGGACGATTTGATCGAGGAGCAAGTGACTTATGCCTTTAGTAATAAGCTGGGCTTTTTAACAGCCTGCCCTACCAATGTGGGCACCGGTTTGCGAGTTAGTGTGATGCTGCATTTGCCGGCCTTGGTAATTACACGACAGATCGAGAAGGTTTTTAAGAGTCTGCAGAAAATAAATTTAGCCGTGCGAGGTCTTTATGGCGAAGGCTCGCAAGCAATGGGCGATTTTTATCAGATTAGCAACCAAATTACGCTTGGGATGACAGAAGAAGAGCTTTCCAAGAAAGTTTCGGATGTGGTGCCCGTTTTGATTGATTATGAGCGGCAGGCTCGTGAGTTTCTGATTCGTGAAAGTCACGAAACGCTCCATGATCGAGTAAGTCGCGCTTTTGGAATCCTGCGAACAGCGCAAACGATCAGTTCAGAAGAAACCATGCACCTTTTGTCAAGCGTTCGTATGGGGGTCAATCTGGGGTTGATCGGTGAATTGGAGATTCCCACGATTAATAAATTATTTATCCACACGCAACCTGCACATCTGCAAAAACTATCAGGTAGCGAACTCGATAAATTTGATCGTAATGTGGAACGCGCCTCGTATCTGCGGCGCCAATTGAATACCGATGCGCCGGGAGATCCAACCCAGAATTAAGCAGCATTTCGGCGAGATGGATTCAATCAGACTTACTTGATAGCAATGTTTTCTAAGCCTTCTTCGCATGCCGGAAATTGGGGATCCAGCCGAACCAGCGTGTCGTGGAGTATTTTACTCACGGTGAGGTTGCGGACCATTTGCGGTCTGAAGGTACGATATGCCAGGGAGCATGGTCCGTATTGCACCGTGTCAGCGCATCCTCGTAGGCCTTTTGGTATTTGTCCCACAATTGCGTCCGACAGATCATTCGTGCTGAATTACCAGCGCTTATGGGGTTCGTCAAGTCGATCCTAGAGCCTTTCTTTTTGCTCCTCTTTGCTGACATGCAAAAAACATTTAACGAGTGTTACGCCACCGTCAACGAGTAGCTTTCGAACTCATTGATACGATCATAACGAGATTGCCATTCGGATTCAGCAACCAGTTTATACACACGAACTACCAGTACGTCTTCGTAGTGTGATCGGTTAAAGATGCCAATATTTCCACGTCGTGGTACGTCCTTGTGGATTAGCCAGAGGAAATCATGGTCCAACTCTTTGTGACTTGGCTGCTTGAAGGGAACAATCTGACAACTTTGTGGATTGATGCCAGTCATCACGGTGCGTATGGTGCCGTCTTTCCCTGCTGTGTCCATCCCTTGCAGTACAAGCAATACAGTACGGCCGTTTTCAGCATAAAGGCGGTAGGCCAGGTCTCGACTGGCAGTTGTGAGTTTTTTGATCTCACGAGCAGATGTTTTTTTCGTTGCCTGACAGGCAACATAACGGGGGGGCAAAGTCGTGGAGACGAATCTTGGTGCCCGCTGATACAGTAAGTGGTTGTGTCATAATGGATGCTCGCAGTTGATGATTGCCATTGATGCCCTTAGAAGCATTGATGCCCTTAGAAACAGGGCACATTGCAGTTCCGTATAAGATCTGCGGGTTGTAGGGATTTAGTAAGTTATTCTAAGTCGCTGGAGGCCCAGATCCTGCCTTCAAAATCGATTTCTATACGAATAACATTAGCACGACAGCATACGGGGCAATCTTCAACGTATGATTGGAGGTCTCCCGCCGAGATGTCAACTGGGACAACGATGGCTTCGCCACAACTCTGGCAGGTATAATTTGCTTCTTCCTGCATCAATAGGGTACCTTGGAATTGCCGCTCGACGCGAATCAAGCCGGAGAAACTAGAAACGCCTACGAAGTTTGTTTCCTGTTCTTGAGGGAGGGCGCCGTAGAAGGAAGGAAGCAGAGAAAAACATAGGGCTTACGAGCTAGCTCTGGCAAGTTGGGTTTATTCTGGCTAACAAACCAGTTCTCCATCAGGATAAACGATTTTTTCGAGGTTCAGTCTATTGCTTGGTTCAAACCACACATCTCCTGGAATGAGCAACACTGCCAAAAGGCTTCTGGGTTTGATTGCACTGTTGGCCTTGGTGGGATTGGGGCTATCTCTCTATCTTACTTGGGCTACCTGGAGCACGAGTTCGTTGGCCGGTTGTCAAACAGATGGGTTGGTGGACTGTGACCATGTCTTAACCAGTCACTGGTCCAAATGGCTGGGAATTCCGGTAAGCCTTTTTGGATCGTTGGTCTATACGAGCATTTTAGCGGCTTGTGTCTTAGTGGCCAGTCGTTTCAGACGAATCGGCGAGACTTCGTTGTTGTGCATGTCTTTATTGGCAGCAGGGTCGGCCGCCTGGTTCATTGGCCTACAGTTCTTTTTGTTGCAAAGTCTTTGTTTGTATTGTTTGGGGGTCCATCTATGCAGCCTTGCGATCTGCACTTTAACCATTTTTTATCTGAAGAGTGTATCGGCTGCTTCCAACGAAGATCAAATGAGAGCTTTGTTGGGTGTGATGGAGCAATCGCCTGCACAAAACTTTGAGCAGTCCGGATCAGCAGCAGGGGGTATTAAGCCCTGGATAGCCTCGGGGCTCGCATCGCTGAGTCTTGTTGTGTTGATGTGTGGACAGATTTTATACCAGCCACCGGGAATTGTTTTTGAAAAGATAGAATCGACCGAACCTCAGGGAAATGAGAGTGTGGTCAGCACGTCATCGAGCGAAACGAATACGATTGAACAACTGCAAGAAGAAAATCAGCCCATAGAATTGTCTAACAGCGTTGATCCTGCCCTGGACGAAACAGCGAATGAAGTCGATGGCGATGGAGTCGCGAGACGTTTTATTCAATTTGCCGCATTAAAAAAACCCATTGATGTAGCCAGTTTGCCCATTCTGGGTAGCCCAAAAGCTAAGCAAGTTATGGTGGAGATGCTCGATTACACCTGTAGGCATTGTCGGCACTTTCATCCCAATATACATGCTGCTACAGAGCGTTATGGCGACCAGATATCGTTTGTGATCCTGCACGTGCCGCTTGGCAAGAGTTGCAATCCACATGTAAGGCATGAACATCGGGATCACCGAAATGCCTGTGAGTATGCCCGTCTGGCATTGAATATCTGGAAGTTGAAACGAGAAAAATTTGCAGAGTACCATAACTGGCTAATGGAGTCGGACACCCCGCCTACTTTAGGNTCTGCAAAGAGTTATGCCCTCAAACTTGCGGGTAAAGAAGTATTGCTTGATCAGGATTTAGCGAGTGAATCTCTCAATAAGGTTGCTGACAATAGTGACGATCTGATGGCCTTGCGTGGGGGGTTGCCAATGTTGCTCACAGAAGGGGGGAAGTTACAAGGAATTCCCAGAAGTGAGCAGGAATGGTTTGAGTTTTTAGAGAACGAATTACTGCTCACGCCGTTGGAGTGAGACTAAGAGTTTATCCCAAAATCCCCCTCCCCCGTTTTCGGGGTAGGGGGCTCTGTGCCTTACCGGCCTCAGCGTCACGGTCGCAATCGCCACAGAGGGCGTTCCCTACAGGGTTGTTGGTTTAGNGGTAAGTGTNTAGGANCTGACAGGGCGAGGCTCTTGCCGGGCCAGTAGCCAGTACCAACGCAGCATTCAAATAGTCAGCAGCCGTCTTGTCCCGANCCACGAATAGACTTCGTGCTAGCTGATTCGGGATATGCTCCAGAAATAGCTGGTAGTCCTATTTGAACTTCGGTNAATGGGAGCAATTTTTGAAGTTTATAGGTGAACCTAAGTTCAATTCCCATGGTCCTTTGAGTGCATCATCCCAGAGCCGACGAGATCGCTCTTGCGGTATTTGGCGAATCTGTGCTTATAATGTAATCATGTGTCGTACTGACGCAGTACGATGGGCAAAACTGGCCGCCCGTGTTTCTCTGGCAGAATCACGAGCCGCCAATAACCAATGTAAGGAAGGAGGTGGTTCGTTGAACGATTATAATATACGCCAGAGAGGTGGCGCAAACCGTTGATGACCGACGGGTTGTCACGCGTGACAGCCACCCACCACCTGCTTCTGAGTACCCGCTCGATNTGACCTTGTGGTCGAGCCTGTTCTCAAAGCAAACTCACACAGCCTGGTCACTGCTTTGCAGAGACCAGGCTGTTCTTTTTTANGGGCTGTATAAAAGGCGACCGGAGTCGTGTATCATCTACTGCCTGCCATGGAGCGGTTGCCCTTGAAAGCCCTATATTGCCCTCCTACGGATGTTGGGATCTGAAGCAGCTGCCAGCAGTTTTTCCCGTTTTCTGGAAACCGACACTTTGATGAGCCAAGATGAGTTTTGCAGACCAGTCTGGTGATGATTCTATCTTGGAGTCACAGCAAGAATTGCTGGAGTCATGCCTGCCACTCGTATTTGATGCCTACGATGAAGCTTTGGCAGCCGGTTTGGATCAGCCTGTCGTGTTTTTGCTTGATTGCGAAGATGCTGTGGGACACGAGATCGCAGTCGGTTGGCTGGGAACCGAAGCAGTCGAACAGGCAGTCGAGCAGCGTCAGTTATTCACTGAGGACCAAGCTAGCCAAACGACCGTTTTTGCGCACGCTTTTCCATTTGAGAATTGTGTGGCCGAAGTGCCGGAAGTCTTTCCGTATCTGGCTCCCGTTTTTTCTGTGGAATTGCCACCGGACGGATTCCTGGTCATTGCCGTNACATGCGGCGGGGCTTCGGCTCTCACGGTCCCTTTGACAGCACGTGAGTCGTCTACATAACATACTATCGAACATCACAATCGCCCCATTTTTCACCGAGATTACGAAACCCGGTCTATTTATGACGCACCACATTACTCTGATTCCAGGAGACGGAATTGGCCCCGAAGTGACTACTGCAACACGGCAAGTTTTAGATGCTACGGGTTTGNATTTNGAATGGCAGGAAGTCAATGCTGGAGAGGTTGCTTTAGAAACTCATGGAGAGCCACTGCCCGAGTCTACCATCGATGCAGTAGCAGCAGCCGATGCAACCATCAAGGGACCGANTACAACACCCTNGGGCAAAGGGTTTCGAAGTATTAATGTGGCGCTTCGACAAAAGTTATGCTTGTTTGCAAACTACCGCCCTGCCCTCTCGCTTCCTGGTATTGCTGCCCGCTATGACGATGTTGATCTGATCGTCATTCGCGAGAATACCGAAGNGTTGTACAGCGGGTTGGAGCATACGGTTGTTCCNGGTGTGGTCGAAAGCNTGCGNNTCATAACTGCGAAGGCCTCCGAGCGTATTGCCAGGTTTGCATTTCAGACCGCGCAGCGTCAAAAAAGACAACGAGTTACTTGTGTGCATAAGGCCAATATTCTGAAGTTGAGTGATGGGTTGTTTTTAGAATCATGCCGTAAGGTCGCTGCTGAGTTTCAAGAGATTGAGTTTGACGATTGTATNGTCGACGCTGCAGCAATGAAGTTGGTCAGTAATCCTCAGACCTTCGATGTGATGGTGATGGAAAATCTATTTGGTGATATTCTGTCCGATTTGACCAGTGGCCTTGTAGGTGGTTTGGGGGTAGCGCCCAGTGCGAACATTGGCGACGGGATCGCAGTTTTTGAGGCCGTGCATGGGAGTGCTCCTGATATTGCCGGCCAGGGCCTTGCCAATCCCATGGCTCTCTTGCTAAGTGGGGTGTTGATGCTGCGATATCTAGGCGAGAAGGAGGCTGCGGATTGCGTGAATCAAGCAATTCATAAGGTGCTGGCCGCAGGCAAGACCCTCACTGGAGATCTGGGTGGCACCGCGGGAACTGCTGATTTTACCGCAGCAATCATTGCTGAAATGGGCTGAACAGAGAGAGCGCTATTGATACCCGATCGACCCCTTTAACCCGTTGACTTGAACATACTAGCCCGGATATTTCATGTGTTTCGTCACGAGGCGGATCATGATTCCAAAAGCGCCTGCCCCTGCCAGCAGAGCAAGCTCAATTGAAGTCGGCGGGCTAGCGGGGCTAGAGTGACAGTGCCTGGTCCATTCGGCGCAGGCACCGTTCCTGGCCCAGGATTGCCAGAGTTTCAAATATCCCGAAGCCGACTGGCTTGCCTGTGACAGAAACGCGCAAAGCATGAACGATTTGCCCAATTTTGATCTCTTTGGCAGCCACAAAAGATTTTAAGAGCGTTTCAAGAGACTGGGCATCGAAGGAACTGGCAGCTGCCAGTTCCTGTCGAAATGCGGTGAGCAATCCCCTGGCATCTGCAGGTTTTCGCAAGCGCTTTTCCATAGTTTTCTCATCATAAACCAGCTGCTCGTCGCTCACAAAAAAATCGTCATAATCGAGTATGTCTCCGGCTACCTTGATACGATCGCCGGCAGCTTCAACAATTTGCTTGAGATAGGGACCTGTATCACAAGCAGGGGGTTCCGTAACGAGCCCTGCTTTTTGCAGGAATGGTAGCACCAGGGCCACTTTCTGTTTGCTTGGCACCTGTTGCATGGCACGATCTTGAAAGGCAACCAGCTTCTGGGGATCAAAACTGGCAGGTGATTTGCCAACTCGATCCAACGAGAATTGTTCCAGCATTTCTGTGCGCGTAAACTCTTCGGTGCTGTCGTCGAGCGACCAACCCAGCAGGAGCAGGTAATTCAGCAGCGCATCGGATAAGAAACCGATTTGTTCATAAAAGTCTACAATCACCGGGTTAAAGAGGCCTGCGTCAATGGTCAACTTCAATCGCTCTGCAATAGATTCGCCGTGCTGCTTCAGTTGAGAAAAATCACGGTTCTTCAGATACTTCTCCAGTTTACGCTTGCTGAGTTTGTGTTTGCTGCCTGGTTCTGCCACATAAGGTAAGTGTGCAAATTGTGGCAAGGGATAGCCGAGGTGTTCATACAGAAATACCTGGCGGGGAGTATTCGACAAATGTTCTTCTGCGCGTATCACGTGCGAAATTTGCATCGCATGATCGTCCACAACGGTCGCAAGATGATATAAGCAAGAGCCATCCGCACGTTGGATGACATGGTCCTGTTCGCGAGCCCATTCAAAACGCACGTCCCCTCGAACGAGATCATGAAGCACCAATTCGCCCGTACGTGGCATCTTTAGTCGCACCACAGCTTGACGACCAGCTGCAACATATTTTTCCTGTGTGGCCTCGTCTTCAGCCATCCACTTACGGCTATAAGTAAACTGCTCCCCAGTTTGCTGGGCCTGTTCTCGTTCTGCTTGAATTTCTTCAGGTCTGGAAAAATCACGGTATGCTGCACCACTGGCAAGCAAGGTGTCGACGGCTGCCTGATACATGGTTGACCTTTGGGATTGAAAATAAGGCCCATAGTCGCCACCGACCTCGGGACCTTCATCCCAATCGAGTCCTAGCCATCGAAATCCGTTCAGGATTGGAGCTAAGGCAGCATCGACGTTACGCTGTTGGTCCGTGTCATCGACACGCAAAAGAAACTGGCCCCCCTGCCCTCTGGCAAAGAGCCAATTGAACAGGGCCGTACGGACACCACCAATGTGGAGATAACCTGTAGGGCTGGGAGCAAATCGTGTGCGAATAGTCATTTGGCTTGAAGATACAAGTGAAGGATTGAGAAACCCTAGACTCTAAACCGTCTGCCCGCGACTCTCAACCCGAATCGAACAGACCAAAGCCCACGGACCCATAAGACAAGATGGGCGAAGTGTAACAGGACATCACTAAGCAGCCCGTTTTTGGTTTTTCTGCTTGCGGAGACGTTTTCGTTCGGCTTTGCTGAGGCGTTTAGAACCCATGGATTCGCCATTTGCTTCGGGTTCACTGCCATCGACCCATTTGTTTGCGGAGGGAGTTTCTTCAGAGTTTGTAGAAGTTGCCACCTCGGTTTTAGCCGTTTGCTGGAGCGGTTTCTGAGCAGAAGTTTTTTGAACGATTGTCGTTTCGCGATGTTCGATAAGACCTTGTACGTCGAGCACGATATAGCGGGCGTATAGGAGTGTCCCTGTGAGGAGCAGCAAGTTGGCAGCAAAAGGAAGTGCACGTGACAGAATGCCTGGAAGGTTTTCCAGTTGTGCTGGGGCCCACCCCAGGTTTCCGGCAGCAGCGCCGCCGAAGCAGATCAGGGTTAGACCATAAGCCAACAAAGTTGTACGGCACTCACGTGCGTCCACAATAAGTTTTATCAACAACCAGCCTCCCAATAGGGATGCCGGAACCAACCACCAGCCCATATGTTGAGGTAGCAGATTCCATTGTGTTCGATGTCCTAAGACGCTTGCCAAGGGTTCATGAATTTGGACGACTGCATTGAAACTCAAAGCAACGGCTGTCCAAATAGCAATGCGCCAAACGCGGTATTGGCCTCGAGAGTCGTCCACACGATGGCGGCGTAGAGAATAGATCAGGCTTGCATAACAGGCCACAGCCAGAAACATTGCAGCAGAAGCCCAAGCCAGGAAACGTTCAGAGAGGATTTCACGAATTTCTCCGCTTACCATAACTTGGGTCCACTCTCCAAGTTGTGGGGCAAAGTAGTAGACAAATTCGCTGAAAATCCCTACTGCGATACCGAGTATTGAGATCAACCCAATGACCCGATAGCGTCTCGGAACGAAATCTGTAATTTGGGGATGATTCTCAATATTGGCGCCAACACCGTATCGAGGGGTATCTCCCGGTTCCATACCCGCGTTGTGGGGCGAGGAATTGTACGCGGCAAAGCTAGCCGAAAGAACCTCTTCCTTCATCACGCGCCGTCGACGTCCTGCTCGACCAATATTTTGTCCCATGTTGCCTTCGATCGCCTAAAATTTCACCAGTAAAAATGTTTGCAGTGCACCCATGCGCGCCTGCGCATCGCCCACGCTGAATTGTCGTACATTGAAGCACGCATATTCGGATTCGGCATTTTTACTGTTCCAACCCTCCTTCACTTTGGTTCGCGAGGGTTGTTCCATTTGGGTAAAGTTTAGGTTTGTGCGGCGACTATCGGGTTTAGGAGGGCCCCAAGTCCTTCGACGCTAACCTCAGCAATGTCCCCTGGCTGCAGAAAAATGGGCGGGTTACGCGCCACTCCCACCCCGGGGGGAGTCCCTGTAAAGATCATGTCTCCAGGGAGCAGGGTGCAGATTTGAGAAAGATACGAAATCAGGTATTCCAGGGAGAAGATCAATTGATTCGTATTGGAGTCCTGCAACAGATCTCCATTGAGACGAAATTGAACCTGCAGATTGCCGGGGTCCTTGATTTCATCGGGTGTGACTAAATGAGGGCCTACGGGTGCAAAGCTATCGAATGATTTTCCCAGCAGCCACTGCTTGCCAGGCTTGTGTTTTTGCCAATCACGGGCCGAAACGTCATGGCCACAAGTATAACCAGCCACAAACTCCATAGCCTGGGCCTGCGTAACCCGTCGCGCTCGACGACCAATGACTACTACCAATTCGGCTTCGTAATCAACCTGCTGAGATTCGGGGGGGATTTCAATAGAATCCTTGTGCCCTCGTAGTGTTGTCGGAAATTTGCAAAAGATGATGGGCTCTTCACCGACGACAGCCCCCGTTTCAGCAGCATGATCGGCATAATTCAAGCCAACACAGATGATTTTTTGTGGAGCCATGACAGGTGGTAGGAGTTTGTGATCATCTCCTGCAATGGGTTTGCCATTTTGTGCTGCATCCTTTGCTAACTGCAGCCCCTTATCTCCCATTTCGAGGATTGCTTTTATGGAGGGAGGGAGTTGGGCATTGTGGTCGTGCAGATCGACGATCTGGTTGTCTGGTTGCAGCACGCCTGCCCGAGCTCCTTTGCTGCTTTTGTAGGTTAAAAGTCGCATCTAAGGTTCCTATGAGAGTTTGCCAACCCATTTCTTCAGTTAGCTCGTTCTTCGCTGTCCAGGCTATGCCCGGTTTTCACATGTAACGATTGTATCGATTGCAAGCTGTATTTTAACAGGTGGTCCTCGGAAATAATCTGCAATAGGTCCCTGCCGTACTGCATGACCTGCGTTTTACAGGAGAACCGTGCCATTGCAGAACGTAGTCGATCGCTTTTGCGGTTGATGGAATCCTATTGCCATCCTTCATGTCTGACCTATCTACCAATACCCCGCAGACACCCGTAGCCGTTCCCGAGGCTCAAAATAATACAGAGGACACCAGTCTCGGTTCACGGCAAGCTGAAACACAAAAGCGAGTTGCAGAAATAAGCACGCTCCTGAGCGCCCTGAAAGAAGCCGCTTCCGAGAGTGGTTTGATAAGCGCACGGCCATCTGCGCCCGTTGCAGTTCAGCATGAGACTCGGTTAGTACAAGCGAGCTGAAAGATGGCCAGCAGTTTGCTCACGGCATTGCGGCAAAAACATGCTCCTACTGCTGCCCATAGTCTACGCGTCGCTTTGGGATGTAGTAGCTGGGCTTTATTTGCCAAGCTGGATGAGGAGACAGGCGATACGGTAGAACTTGCCGCACTGATGCATGATATTGGCAAGATTGGGGGCCTGTGCGAAGAAGCCAAACCCCTCACCGGAGTAGCTGCCGAGCAGCCTTGTGCCAAGCCTGCTCGATATGTGTGACCACTTGAACAGGCAAGTGCTTGACCAGGCTTGTCCAGTCGCCAAATCATTATTGACCAATGCCCAATTGCGTCAGCGTATGCTGATCATGGGACGCCAAGGCAAGCATGTGGCCATTGATCTGCATGCAGAGGTCACGAGAGATCCAGTGACGAAGGTTGCCAATCGTGCAGGGTTTGATCGTATGTTGGTGCTCTACGTTGAAGCCCATGAACAAGCAGCTATGGTTGACATCGATCATTTCAAGAACATCAATGACACCTACGGACATCAGGCTGGAGATGAGGCCATTATTGCCATGGCCAATTTGCTTAGCTCCATCTGTCGTTCAGGAGACTTGGCAGCTCGATACGGTGGCGAAGAGTTTGCCGTGTTGTGTGCCGATTGCAGCAATGCAGATGACGCTCGTCGTGCGGAACAATTGCGTCGCAAATTGGCGGAAATGCCACATCCAACACTCGGTAATAAACGCATTACAGCAAGTTTGGAGTTGCAGAACTACAGGCAGGAGGCACACCTGAAACCATGTTGCGTCGCTCAGACCGGGCGTTACTCATGGCCAAAGAACAAGGTCGTAACCAGGTAATCCAATTGGGTAATGGTATGAAAAAAGAACAAAGCAAGAAAAGATGGTGGGATTTTAGCAGACTGCGAGCAAAGCCGGTTGTCGAATCGACCCTTATCAGTGCAGTGCCGATTGATATTGCAATCGAAAAACTGCGAGGTTTCGTTTCAGACCATAAGGCGAAAGTCCTCTCGACTTCCGAAAACTCCGTGGAACTTGAAGTGTCAACCGAGTCGATTGCATACGATCGTCGCAAAGGGGATCGCAATCTATTGTTTCGGGTTGAATTTCAATTCTCTGAAAAGCGAATGGAACGGAGCAACAATATCGGCTTGGCAGCTGGTGAATATGTGCATACCCAGATTCATCTGCAAGTTCGACCGAAAAGAGTTAAAAAGACCAGAAAAGTAGACATGGCCGAAAGAGCTCGTTTGCTCCAGCAAAGTATTAAAGCCTATTTGATGGCAAAGGATGAAGAAGAATCGCAACTCGAGTATGCAGTTTCCAATAGTTAATAGAGCAGAAGACAGCCGTCTTCGTGCTTGTCCGAGGAGATAGAACAATGCGAGAAGAAATAAGCGAACCACGACATTCGAGAATGCGACCAGGAAATGGCCCTGCAATATCCGCATCCCTGGATGCGCGTGATTATGACCAGATGCCAGCCGAGGTTGTTGATGCGGCCTTTGGGTAGGGTGTGTTCGATGTCAAGCTAGAGCGTGCCTCACGTCGTGGTCGAGTCACTCTTTCGGGTTCTGCCACTGCACCCTCGCAGCCAGACATTGTAAAAACATTGTCGGATCAATTGGTTCTCATGGAAAAACAACGCGAGCAACTCCAACAACTGCTCGACGAAACGCAGGGATAGCCCGTATATTTAAACCCCACACTTGCGGACTTTTGACACAGTTGGCGCATGCCGTCCGGTTCTGGAGTGGGTTTGGGGTGTGCAGCGAACGGTCAAGCACCACTGGATCTTCCAAGCCTCTATCCCTCCTGGTGATATCCCCTCACTCCCTTCCTCTCCTCCCACGGATCTTAAAATAGAAACGGACCTATGCAGGCTCAGCCCCGTATGCCGACGTGCTGCCGTGAGGGAATTATGCATTAACTGTGTCGTTCATTGGAAATGCTCTCACAAGCGTAACCGGGGTTTTACCCCCGACTCTCCCAAATCATTCGTGCGATAATCATTCACGAGTCATAACAGCCTATCTGGCGATCTTCATCGTGCAAAACGCCCCTCTTGCCGCCAGGCTCAATCACCTGTTCAGAAATGAATGATGAAGCTAAGTAGATGGACCGGATGATAAAGTCAGGACGGATTCAGTCCGTGTTAGCCGATTGCCACTCTCAAGGGGATTCGATATGCTGCTAGGATTCCGTCCCGTCATTTTTCTGACAACAGTTTTAAATAGCAGGAGACATGAGATCATGGCCTATACACTTCCCAGCTTGCCCTACCCGGTTGATGCTTTGGAGCCCCATATTGATACAAAAACGATGGAAATCCATCATGGTAAGCACCATAATGCTTATGTGACCAATGTGAATAACGCCCTGGATGGTGCCGGCGTCGCAGAGCAATCGGTAGAAGATCTCTGCCGAAATATTGATTCCATCCCCGAAAGCATCCGTGGTGCGGTGCGCAATAATGGCGGTGGCCATGCCAACCACTCGCTTTTCTGGTCCGTCATGAGTCCCCAGGGGGGGGGTGAGCCGACAGGTGCGTTGGCCGATGCAGTCCAGCAGGAGTTAGGCGGTTTCGATAGTTTCAAGGATGCCTTCAGCAAAGCTGCGGCGACACGATTTGGTAGCGGTTGGGCCTGGCTGAGCGTCAATGCTAGCGGTAATCTGGTTGTTGAAAGCACACCCAACCAAGACAACCCCTATATGGCGGGTAGCACACCCATCCTGGGTTTGGATGTATGGGAACATGCCTACTATCTGAATTATCAGAATCGACGCCCCGATTACATCGCTGCGTTTTTTAACGTTGTAGATTGGAATGCTGTCGGGGAGCGTTATGCCCAAGCGAAGGGTTGAGCGTTTTAAAACAGCTTTCTGACTAAAAGCACCCCCTCCACTGCTAGAGCGGTGGAGGGGGATTTGTATTAGGCACTCAGTTATTTATTCTGTTGAGCGTTTTCTCTAGGGCGGCATTTTGCAGAGGCTTGCTAGCAGCCAGGTCGTGCTGGCAGTCGTACCGGAATGCCATTGACCCCTCTGGGGTTCCTTCTATAATCCCGCCGCGACGTAGGATCAGCCTGCAGGAGATGGCATATCCAGCAAGGATTCTCAAATTTTTGTGGCCAACCTGCCTGGAGGTGGCCGACATTGTAAAAATAGGTTGATCCTGCGGAATGTCCGTAATGATCCTATCGTAAGTTTCAAGGAAGATCTTACGTTTGATTTCCTGACAAAGGGAAAGCGACAACCGTCGCAAATTAAAAGAATCAAGACAACCATTCAAGACAACCATTCAAGGCACGGAAGCTATGCGTACAAAGATGATTGCTGTTGGTCTAGTAGCGTTAATGGGTTTAGGTACCGTTGGGTGCAAGACAGCCTCCAAGATGGCTTGGTGGAAAACGGCAGACAATGCCGCTGCGGATACAGCAGTTCTGGCGCATACAGCGCCAACTTTACCATCCGAAGTTGCCCGCCAGGCGGACGCACTGGCTGCAACTGAAGTGAATATCACTACGGACGGAGTTCCCGGAAAAAATGTCGCCGCACCATTTGTTCCAGGAATGCCAGCAATTCCAAGAGCGAATCCTCCCGTTGCGGGTGCTCATGTCGCAGCAACTTCAGTACCAACCTACCCCAATACTGGAGCCAGCAGTTTGGTGCCCTCTTTGACAGGGACATCTCCAGCCCAGACGGCCTCGGTGCCTGCAGCCAGTCAGGGAGGCACTCTGGGTTCTGTGGCAATGCCCTACAATCCTCAAGCGGTGCCAGCGAGTCCTGCTGTTTCGCAGTCTGTTGCAATCGCACAGAATCCGAGCTTAGATCGCTACGCAAATAATTCTTCGTCAGTCCCCACTGCCGCATTGTCCAGCAGCACTACCCTATCAGCTGGTCTGACTCCACCTGCAATAGGCTATCCATCGACAGGTTCGACGTCGGACCGTTATGGGACTACCCCCGCAATTTCTCAGCAGCCAGTTGGTAGTCAGCCTGCTGGTGCACTTGAGCAGGTTGCTGAAGCACCACCGGCAACTCTAACAACACCTACCCCACCGGTGAACTCGGGAGTCGACCGCTATGGTAGTGTGGCGACAACACAACCAGGAAGCATACCACCGGCACTTGCCAATAATATGCCTATCACGCCGACGCCTGAGGTGGCAACGGCACCATTCCGTCCGGGAGGGACAAGCGACTATCCTGGGCAGGTGGCAGTTGCTTCGCGGCCCAATCCGGCCACTTCAAGCAATACGGGAAACTCTGGACCTGTAGGTTATGCACCGACCGAACAGCCGTCGCCCCGCTATAGATAAGCCCGCAAACAGAGAATCAGCAGCTATCAGATTACTACGCTGTGCCAGCAAAAAAGGGTCAGCACAAAAGGATTTGTGTCTACCAACCCATCACCATGTTGGATTCTACAGCCTTACGGGCTTGCTCCAGATCGACGCCCGTTTCGTGCATGTAGAGACGAATGGCATGGACTTTGTCGCCCT
>PATG01000086.1 GCA_002713555.1 Planctomycetaceae bacterium | reverse complement strand
AGAGCAGAGCCTAATTATCCAGCGAAGGAGGATAAAACCATGACTAGAAGTCTCAGTAAAAACCGTTTGCAAGAGTTTCTTCCCAACAACTGGGTCGAATTCGATACTCTCCTTGGCCAGGTATTTGGTCCTAACACGGCGGTAAGATCTGCCAGGGGACCTGCTGCACGAGCGGGTGTATGGGAAGATGGCAGCAGATACTACGTGGAACTCGACGTGCCGGGAGTTGCCCGCGAGGACATCGGGCTAACCTTCGAAAAAGGCGTATTGCAAATCGATATTGAACGCAAGCAGGCAGAGGAAGAGCAAAAAGGTTTGCATGACGAACGCTACTATGGAAAAACGACACGCAAGCTTGGTTTACCGGAAACGGTAGATCCGGAGAGTATTTCGGCAGAACTTGCTAATGGCGTGCTAACAGTTTCCATAGCAAAAGTGCCAGAGGCACAGCCAAAGCGCATCGACATCAAATAATGGACGGATGTCGTGTCAGATAAGAAAAAATGGCAAGGCCGTACCCAGTGGTACGGCCTTGCTGCATTGATAAGGTAACCCGACTCCACACAAAACGCGTTTCAACAGTGGGATCGAGGGAGAAAAGAATGACGAAGGCCTAATGACTAATGAATGACTAATATTCAAAAGCTTTGCAGCAGACAATCGACCAAAGCAATCACTTTTAGTCATTCTGTATTCGTCATTCATTAGTCATTAGGCCTTAGCCACTCGCCAAAAAACCCAGCCCGAGCGCAGCGAGATCTTGGTACCGCCAAGTCGAGCTCGCCATAAACCGAGCGCAGCGAGATCTTGGTACCGCCAAGTCGAGCTCGCCATAAACTCGCGAGCTCGCTATAAACTAACCCAGCGTCCGACCAGCACACCGCAAAATACTGCTGTCAAACCTAAGAATAAATTACTCGCAATATTGAGCATTACCATGCCGTATTGGGCCAACTGAAAGTGCCCAGAGGTTTCCCAACCGAAAGTAGAGAATGTTGTCAGGGCACCGAGAAAACCTGTGGTCATTCCTGAATGAGTGACATCATTCCATCGTGACGAATCTGTTTCCCGCATGGTGAAGAGCAAGCCGATCAAAAAGCAACCGGCTACGTTGACGGCCAGGGTACCAAATGCAAAATTGCTTCCCAGCATTCGGATGCAGGCCTTATTGACTCCAAAACGGCTGACTGCTCCCAGTGCGCCTCCTACTGCAATTGCGATAACATGTCCCACGGTATTCGTTCAGGTTAGAAGTTTAAGTGGCTGAAAGGTCCGTATTAAATCCGAATTGGCCTGACAATGCAAGCTAGATGCTTTTCATCGACCCCGCCAGGAAGTTACACTGAGACGTATGATCCAGATTGTCGATAACTACGATTCCTTTACCTATAATCTGGTCCAGCGATTGGGCGAAATCAATCCCGGACTTGATATCCGTGTAGACAGGAATGATGAGATTTCGGTAGCGGAAATTGAAGCACGCAAACCCGATCGCGTGATTATTTCTCCCGGCCCCTGCACACCTAGTGAAGCAGGCATCTCCGTGGAGTGTGTGCAGCGCTTGGCAGGATCCTATCCATTGTTAGGTGTTTGCCTGGGGCACCAATCTATTGGCCAGGCATTTGGCGCCAAGATTGTCAGGGCAGATCAGCTTATGCACGGCAAGACCGACATGATACGCCATAACGGGGGACCCTTATTTGCCGGGCTCGACAATCCGTTTCAGGCAACCCGTTACCATAGTTTAATCATACAACCCGATACATTGCCCAAAGAATTGCAGGTCATCGCTTGGGCAGAAGGACCTGATGGTGAGCGCGAAATAATGGCTGTTGCCCACCGCGATTACACGTTGTACGGATTGCAGTTTCATCCCGAAAGCTTCTTGACCTATGCAGGCAGTGACATTCTAAGGAATTTTCTTGCCTTATGAAAACGCTTCATGTATCTCTTCCCTAGGCCAGACCATGATCTCTGCTGAAACGGCTCATGAACACATTCGTCAATGTGTTCAAGCCCTGCCAGGTGTGCGTGTCCCATTGAATAATGCGCTAGGGCTTTGTTTGGTAAATGCGATAGTCAGCGATGTTGATTCTCCACCTTTTGATAAAGCGTTGCTCGATGGCTATGCCATTTCGGTTAAGGACAAGTCGCCCACGCTACGTATTACCGAACAAGTGCTTGCGGGGGGTGTGCCCCACCATGCGGTCGAACCGGGCACTACGATTCGTGTGATGACAGGGGCTCCAATCCCAGACGGTGCAGATGCTGTTATCAAGCACGAGGATGTCCATCAGCTCAAGGAGTCGTTGATCCAGTTTCCAACGAAAGGAGTTGTCGAAGGTGGAGGTATCATGAGCCGGGGAACGTCATTTCACAGTGGTCAGGAAGTTTTGCCGGCGGGCAAGTCTCTGACAACGATCGATTTGGCATTAATTGCCGAGTTGGGCAAAGCCAAAGTCCAGGTCATACCGCGTCCTCAGGTTGCCGTTTTGGCAACAGGTAATGAATTGGTCGATGTGGGTCGACCCGTAGGCCCGGCACAAATATGCAATAGCAATGGTCCAATGTTGTTAGCGCTACTTGAGTCGCAGTGTGTCAAAACAACTGATCTGGGTATAGGTCGTGATGATCCTGAGATGTTGCACCAACTTGTCCAACAAGGGTTAAAGGCGGACGTGTTACTGATTACTGGTGGTGTATCGGCAGGTGTGATGGATCTGGTGCCAGGTGTGCTCGAGAAATTGGGCGTTGAAAAAGTTTTCCATAAAGTTCGTATTAAACCCGGCAAACCATTGTGGTTTGGTAAGCAAGAGAAAGATGGCAAAAGTACCTATGTGTTTGGAATGCCAGGAAATCCCGTTAGCACCTTGGTATCTTTTGAACTTTTTGTGAAACCGATGCTTGGGATGCTGGGCGGCAGGGGCTACTCGACATTGAGTACGATGACCGGTCGCTTAACCGACGCGAAACAATACCGTGGCAATCGGACTACGTATTTTCCCTGCCGAATTCTCTACGATGCCCATGCGAGAGACAAAATGCCAGTAGAATTACTGCCATGGGGTGGATCGGCCGACTTGGCAGCAATGACACGAGCAAATGCATTGGCCATTTTTCCGGCCGGTGACTATGAATTGCCTGCAGGTTCTGAAGTCGAAGTCCTTACACTGTCATCTTCTAATGTGATCTAGCTAGCGATCTAACTAGCCAATACCAAACAGCCGACCTATATCGAGTGTGATCACAAATAGCATAAGCGAGACGACAAACAAAAAACCGACCGTATGCATGGCGACGACAAATCTTTCACTGGCTGGTCGGCCTCGAATCCCTTCCCAGGCTAGGAATACCATATGCCCTCCATCCAATAGCGGAATCGGCAAGAAGTTAATCACGGCCAGGTTGGCACTTAGCATGGTCAAAAATACCAGAAGTTTGCCGACTCCTTCAAAGGCGGAGTAACCAGCAACTTGAGCGATTGTTACGGGCCCACCCAAGGCGGTCAGTGGAATTTGGGTGCCTAATTTCCCCAAAAAGCGAAGGACCATGCCCAGTGAATGAACCGTTTCTTTAAGACCCAATTGCAATTGTTCGTCGAAGGATTGGGCAATACGAATCCGCTTGATCGGCGCGAAAGCAAATCCTCTTTCGGCCACATATTGATCTTTTGTCGCTTCGGCTTGTAAAATGGTTTCACGCGGTTCTTCGTCTCCGCGTTTGAAAGTTAATTTTACTTTGGTATCTGGAGGATGATGCTGCAAGGATTGAATAAAGGCCGGCCAGTTATGCTTGCCATCTTCTCCGAATTCTACCGGGTCGATCTGCTTTTTCTTTTTGTCCGCAAGAATATATTCAGCTTTGAGGATCACGTCGTTTCGTTGCAACCCGGCCTGAGCTGCGGGGCTTCCTGGAATGGCGTTGTCGACACGATTTAACACACGATAGGCAATCCCCAGAGCAGGAATCGATACAGGTTCATTGGCATGTTGTGGGATCTCAAGCCAGGTTGGCTCGCGCAGTGAAAGATCAATGGGTTCGGTCTTTTGACGCCCATCTTCGCTGGCAGACGAGCGACGTAAAAGTAGGCGGACTTGGCCCGTGTCCTCTGCCAGTTGTCGAAGTAATGCGGGCAATGCAAGAGGATCTGCAAAGGGGTCAGGCGCAGTGGGGTCAGCGGCACTTGCCGTCTCGACAGCTTCAACTTTTTCGATAAAGTCACCCGCTTGAATTCCCTTGTTGTCGGCTGGAGAGCCAGTTTCGACGGCGACGATTTTTCCCATTTCCATTACCAGTCCCAGGCGTCGCAATGGCTTTGCAGACACACGAATGGTAATTTCTTCACCGCCTTCGCGAGGCCCAAAACGATTGCTGAGCGGGGCAATCCCACCGCGCCGGACTGTAATATCCAGAGGCTTGCCGATATTCTCAACAAGATGGGCAAGGTACTCGCGATAATCGGCAACGGGGTGATCGTTGACCTTGATGATTTCGTCTTCCCCTAGAAACTTTTCTGATGTACTCGCAGCAGGACTATGCTCAAAGGTGGGCATCTCCTTGATCAATCTCAAGGCATGTGGAGAAACAATTCCTACCCTGGCGAATTCATCTCCACTTTGTTTTGGTTTCAGAAGGATGTCTTTTTCTTTACCGGTAGCTGCACGACGCACCCTGAAGGGAACACCATTTTTAAGGTCACCCAGGGTGACTCCACTTTTTAGTTCAAGAAAGGATGGGTTCTCCAGGTTATCGATGGCGATAATTTCGTCACCTGGTCGTATGGCAGCCTGATAAGCTGCTGAGCCTGGCGAGATACCTGAAACAATGCATGGCACATAAGGCACCCCCAGTCCAAAGGCAATCACGGCAAAGACAAATGCAAAAATGATATTCATAATTACGCCGGCTGAGATGATGGCCATGCGTTGTGGAACGCTTTTGGCCAAATAGCTCCGACGATCGACAAGGTATTTGTTGCCATCGGGCCCGACAATTTCTTTGGTTTGAATCGTGCTTTCGCCGCTGACTTGAGATTCTTTCAGTTGTTCGGTAATGTTTCCCGGGTTGTCATCCTGGCCTAGCATCTTGACGTAACCACCTAGGGGCAGAATGCCAATGCCGTATTCGGTTTCACCCCATTTGCGGCTGATCTTGTAGCCACCAATGTCGAAACCGACGAAAAATTTGTCGCATTTGACCCCACACATCTTGGCCACAGCAAAATGTCCAAGTTCATGAACGAAAATAACCGTGCCGAGTCCCAGGCTGACTTGCAAAATGACAAGTAGCCACTCCAGAGGGGAAGCCGTGGCAATTAAATACATACCCAATTTGAAATCTCCTCGCGTGCCCAGCGGTCAATTTCGACCAACTGGTTGAGTGTCGGATTGGCATTAAAGTTGTGAGCATCCAGGATGCTCCGGCATGCTGGTACAATTTCAGTAAAGTGTAGCTCACCCCCCAGGAAAGCCCCAACGGCAGCTTCATTGGCAGCACTGAGCACGGCCCCTGAAGTGCCGCCAGCACGTGCACATTCATAGCCCAATTGCAAGGCAGGAAACCGCTCTGGATCAGGAGGTTCGAATTCGAGAGCAAAAGCTTGACTCCAATCCAGCCGTTTGGCGATACCTGGCGTTCGATCGGGGTAATTGAGTGCATACTGGATCGGTAGCCGCATATCGGGGGGGCTCATTTGAGCAACGACCGATCCGTCGATAAATTCTACGAGCGAGTGGACAATCGATTGCGGATGGATGACAACAGAAATCTGGTCGGCTTCGACGCCGAACAACCATCGAGCTTCGATGATTTCTAAGGCTTTGTTCATCATCGTGGCCGAATCGACAGTGATCTTGGGGCCCATATTCCAGATGGGATGCTCCAGTGCCTCAGACACAGTAACCGTTTTAAGCTCTTCAAGTGGCAGATTCCGAAAGGGGCCGCCGCTAGCAGTAAGCACCAGACGCTGAACTTCTGCTAGCTGGCCAGCCTGCAAAGCTTGAAAGATCGCACTGTGCTCACTATCTACGGGGAGTATTAGGGCTCCGAACTTATGGGCTAAACGGGTCATCATTGGCCCTGCGCTGACCAGGGTTTCTTTATTTGCCAAGGCTACCGTTTTTTTACTTTCCAGAGCGCTCCAGGTACTTTGAAGACCAGCGCTCCCGACAATGGCAGCCAGGACGATATCGACACAGTCGCGGGATACGATTTCGTCGAGAGCTTCTGCCCCCACAAGCAACTCAGTTCCTGCTGGCAGTCCGGACCAGTCAAAGCGGGTCGCCGCCTTGTCAGACGCGATCACGTACTGAGGGCGATGCGCCTGGGCTTGTTCAACAAGTTGGGCGAATCGTGAATGGGCCGAAAGCACACTAGCCCGAAGCCGACCACCACTGGCCTTAATAACCTCCAGGGCACTCACACCAATGCTGCCTGTTGAACCGAGTACGGCAATCTGTTTAGCAAGAGAGTTCATACAGAACCGGCTTAGCAGCGGTGAGCAAAAGCGGTGGGGAAAAAAGTGTCTTGGGACGCACCAACAACTTGGTAGCAACGTACCAATAGTGACGNTTATACTTTAGCGGTCCGATCAGGGGGCAAGCCCGGTATTTTAAGGGTCTACGTCATGTTCAGCAAGCCGCATCAAAAGGCAGAGTGGAAAGGCCGTTTCACAGGAATAATCCCTAGAAGTGGGAGGAGGGATGCAGAGGAGGCCGTGATTGGCGCGCTGAGGGTCGCAGCGGTAGCGNGGGTGAAGCCCCCCAGGGAAGGGCCCTTAGGGTGCTTGCTTTGCGGCAGCAAAGTAGAAGCGATTGAAATATGTGGGTCAGGCCCTTCGTTGTCTTTTTAAGGGTGCTAACTTAGTATGGGGGTGAAGCATTATCGCCCAGCTTAGTGTTTTTCAGAATAAAACTGAAGCAATTGAAACCAGGGCAACTGTAACAAGGGAACTGGCGGACTAGGTCCAACGAGTACTACCTATGGAAGATTCTAAGAATAAATCGAAAGATAGCTCCGAGAAGAAGTCTGCTCCGCCAAGCAATAACTTTGTGTGGTACGTGCTGGGATTTCTGGCAGTGCTGCTCTTGCTGGGCACGATCTGGGGTGGCCAAGACCAATTGACGATTCAGTGGAGTGATCTGGAAAAGCTCATTGCCAAGAGCGACCCCACAAACAGGCCGAACGATAACTTTATCGAAATCGAAGACAAGACAGCCAAGACATCTCGCGTTCTCATCATCAACGCTCCCCAAGATATCAAGGTCGGCACGACCGAGGTGACGGGCACTGTGATGATGTCTGTCAAGCAAAACGGACAACTTGGTACTTCAGNGAGCGAAGATAGTTCGCAAACGAGTTCTAAGAGAGTTGAATTCCACACCGACCGGCTGCCGAATGAGCAAGAGCTGACCAAACTTTTGAGTAAGCATAAAGTACCGTTCAGTGTTGCTGGACAACCAAGTGCGTTGCTGAGCTATCTCATGCCGCTCATGCTTTTTGGAATGTTACTGCTACTCATGATTGTCATGTTACGCAGGATGGGCGGAGCGGGCTCGCCNATGGCGTTTGGTCGAAGCCGAGCCAAAATGTATGCACAGGAAGAGATCGAAGAAAGCTTTGATGATGTGGCAGGCGTTGATGAAGCCGTTGACGAATTGCGGGAGGTCGTCGATTTTCTGAAGACTCCGGACCGTTACCAACGGTTGGGTGGTCGTATTCCGAAGGGTGTCCTTTTGATTGGACCTCCTGGTACTGGAAAGACCCTACTCGCAAAAGCTGTGGCGGGAGAGGCGGGCGTGCCTTTCTATAGTCTCAGTGGTTCGGACTTTGTCGAAATGTTTGTTGGTGTTGGTGCGGCGCGTGTGCGCGACATGTTCCAGCAAGCAGAGCAACAGGCTCCCTGTATCATATTTATTGATGAGTTGGATGCACTTGGAAAAACGCGTGGGAGTGGCCAAATTGGTGGTCATGATGAACGTGAACAGACGCTCAACGCCCTGCTCGTAGAAATGGACGGATTTGGTNCGAATAGTGGCGTGATTGTGATGGCTGCCACCAACCGCCCTGAAACGCTCGATCCTGCCCTATTACGCCCAGGTCGCTTTGATCGCCATGTGCTCGTTGACCGCCCGGACATATCGGGTCGGGAAGAAATTCTGGAAGTCCATTTGCAAAACATTCGTGTCGGAGAAGATGTTGACGTAAAGAGGGTTGCTGCCATCACAAGCGGTTTTGTCGGTGCCGATCTTGCGAATATCGTCAATGAATCGGCTCTTCTCGCCGCTCGAAATGGCAAGAAGGCTGTTGGCATGGAAGAGCTCAACGAAGCGATTGAGCGTTCCTCAGTTGGCCTGGAAAAGAAAAGCCGGATTATGCACGAGGAAGAAAAGCTTCGTGTTGCTTACCACGAAGGTGGTCACGCTCTCTTGGCCTATTCGCTCCCCAACACGGATACGGTTCACAAGGTTTCGATCATTCCCCGTGGTCTTGGCGCCTTGGGATATGTGATGCAGCGACCCGACCGTGATCAGTTTATGTGGACTCGGGAGCAACTAGAAGCGCAGATACAGGTCGCTCTGGCGGGCACTCTTGCAGAGGAAATGATTTACGACGGCGATATTGGTAATGGCGCCACGAGTGATCTTGAACGTGCCACGGAGATCGCCCGCAGTATGGTGATGGATTACGGCATGAGTTCTCTCGGTCGCGTCAAGTATCGTGAGAGTGCGAGGAATCCTTTATTAGGAAACGACTTTGGAAGTGCCCAGTTGCATAGTGAGCAAACAGCACGCGAAATCGATGAAGAGGTCAAACGAATTATCGATGAAGCATTGGAGAAAGTTCGTCATATTTTGAGCGAACGACGTGATACGCTCGAAGCAATCACGCAAGCCTTGTTGGAACACGAAACGATAGACGGAGACACACTGGCTCGTATTATCGATGCGAGCTCCCCCAGCCCTAAGATCGTACCTGGAACAGGTACCGAACCCAAACGCACTGCACCTTCTGTCGAAGGTACCGATGACAAGACATCGGGTTCAGTGGGCAGCTGACGAAAAGCCCACCCTGCGATAATTCCAGGTACCTCGTCAGGGTAAAATGTTTTTGACGAATGCATGGGTTCCAATCACAATGGAACCTATGACACTTTTCTCACATTCCGCTAGACAATGCGGTCCCCTGCTTATTTGTAGCGGACTTTTTATCATTGTGCTTACACATTTCTGGTCAGATTGGCCCGTTGTTTCTGGAATTGCGTTGGTGGGTTGGGGAGCCTTGCGAACCTTGCACAGCGGTTCACGAAGTGCTGGACAGGATGCGCTCAGTATGGTGAATCTGACGATTTACAGCTCACTCGTCTGTTTGGCCATTGTGGCACAATCCCAAGTTGTTCTTAAGCAAGGTGCTGAGAAGGCAAGCACAATCATGCTGTTTGATCATGCTGCGGCAATTATGTTGATTCTTGGCCTGGCATCTCATGTCGCACGTCGGCTAAGTCAACCGCTGGCTGAAGAATGATTTACTGCACAAAGTGTTTATGCAACATCCTTTGTTCAGGAGATTGCCAGGCAGTCCGTTCGGGGTGTGCTTGACCCAGGGCCAGGGCAATCCAACCTTTTTCGATTTGCAATTGGGTGACCATTAAACCGGCAAGTCGTGGGTCGTTGGCCAGATCTGCACGAAGTATGCCGAGTTCCTGATCTTTGGGCAATAATTTGCCTATCACGCTGTGTAGAACAACTCGCGGGCCCGTTTTTAATCGTCGTCCTGCAAACTGGAGTGTACCTTCTCTCACGAGACGTACTTCAAGGCCTTTGAGTACGGGTCGGAAAAAGGCATGGACTTCGAAGTTTTTAATCTTGTCGCGTCCTTTGGATAGTTCCCTGACACCCAATATTAAGTGAATGCGATTGTCCTCGCACAGGATGCGAATTGCGTCACGCGCAGCAAATTCGATGACCGCCTTTTGTGGCATGTCAGCTGGAGGGACTGCGTTTGCATTGTTTAACTTTGCGGCAAAAAAATCAAAGAGCTCAATCATTTTCATGCGCTGACCATCCAACTCCAAGCCAGCAATAGCATTATTCAAGACGGTTTCATGCAATTGCATGCTGACATAACTATCAGCAGGCGCAAAAGGGCGTTGGGTGTGGGCTGCCAATTGTTCCCGGTTGGCCAGGCGAATATTCATCACAGCGCGATCGGATGTTGTGTGCATGTTGAGCGGTTCAGCAAGTAACGCGAGTTGCTTGATGGGAGCCATTATGTGGTCGCTAAATTTTTGCTCGAGCCGCACAAGTTTGGGGTCCGTCTCTTTGTCCATACGCTGGCGTGCTTGCCGGGCTACCTTGGATTTGACCTGGCGTAAAGCGATAGGGCGCGATTGCTCGTGTTTTTGCCGAGCCGCGTCTCGCAAAAGACGTCCCACAATTGGGATTGGGTCCAGTTGGCTATCCACGGCCAATAGCTCGTTACGACCTTGCGCCTGCGCCTTCGTGGGCGAAGCACGCATGCCCTCTTGATCAATGACAACGAGCTTGTGTGCTTGGAACTTCATTTTGGCTGCATTTTGTACGCGAGCTGGCCATGTTTCAGATTTTGTTTCCGAATAAACTTTCCCAAAAGCTTCCAGCACAATGCGCCAGGAAATGGGATCTGGCTGTAGCTGTACGCGGACTTGGGTGGTGGTGCGCGATTTGCCCCGCACCTTGGCGCCTGCAACACGTTCTCTTACGGGGGTAATGATGGCCTTTTGTTTGGGAATCATACGGTTCATGAGATCGTCTGTAATGGCGATGCGCATGTTGGCCCCACGATAATGCTCTTCCAGATGTTTTGCTAAGGCTTGCATGCGGACCTGTGGAGACCACAGCAGTCGCTGTTCTATTCGAGCGATGGCGCTGGCATAGCGGGCTTCACGACCACTCTCATAGCGTTCGACGAGGGCATCCAGTAGTTCTAAATTTACAGGTCCAGCCGCAATAGGTTGTAAATGAGCTCGCAATTCTGCCAGGGGTTGGGTAGCGAGAAAATTGCGTTGAGATTCAGTGAGCCGATTGTCTTGCATTCTTGATAATACTTCTTGGGCAAGGTGGATACGACCCGGTGAGTCGCTTTGGAGTCCCACACTTGTCGATGCTGCCAGGCGGTCGAGCAGCAGGTAGTCCCGCCAATCAGCACCATTGGATTGGTTTTCCAGAATGGCAGCAATCTGGCTCAAAGTTGGCATAAGTGCGTCAGAATAATTTGTGATTTCGTTTGTTGCTATCGCAGTGGGGGAGGCGCTATCGTCGAGTAGCACAGACCAGACTCCTAAACGTCGCTGGATGGCCATGGCAGCTTGCAGGGCATCAGGATGGAGTATGGGATTGGAGTTGCTGATGCCTGCAAGGGCCTGTTGATGGAGGTCCGTAAGTATTTGCCGTGTGTTAATTGGGGTGATGGAATTCTTGTCAACAAGATTTTCGACCAATTGCAATGCCTGAGTTGCCCATTCGGTTTGAGGACTTTTATTAGCAACTTCAGTGAGTTGTTTGATTAATGCTTCTGGTCTTGTACGCAATGCAGCAGGCAATGTGTGCGTGTTTGGCATTGTGTGCGTGCTTGTTGGGCCATCCTCAGGCACTTTTTGCTGTTTCGAGATGATTTCATCTCGCATTGCTACTTTTGGAACATTGCTTGTAGGGGTGTGCTGTTTTCTCGAAGCATGTAGCAACTCACTCGCAAAATCATTGAGCAATAAGGGGTCTGCTGCCTTTTGATTTAGCGTCCGGTGGCGATTGGGGATCATGGCCAATCGGTCATGTGGACTCGAGACGCGTACGCTGGGATGGTTGTAAGTAAGTTCTGCATTCTGTTCGGGGTGAAATTCTTGCAAACGGTCAAGTGTCGAAAGCAAGACATTGTGCATAGCGATCAAGGTGTCAAAGTCGAACTCTTGCTGAATGGGCAAGGGTTCAGGTGCGCATTGTGGATCTGGCAAAGTTGGACTGCCGGATTCGCTGAAGCCGTTTTTCAAAGGAGGTAGCGTGGGAGGCAATTTAGAATTCTGCAAATCTCCAACTTGCGAAAGTGGAACCAGCACAACAACTTCTTGCGGATTTGATTGGGTGGCAGTCTCAGCATTTTTTTGCGCAGAGGCAGAGATAGAGCCAGTTTTTGCCCATTGCCAGCGGAGAGGTGCTACTATTGCCAGCACAAATAGGCATCCTGACACGCCCAGCATGGGCCACAGCGGTTTTCTACGCTTCCACTGCATTGGATGCCTCCAACCAATATACGAGTCAAGATAATTCCTCGCGGTTCGCCTTAGAGCGGACTTCGAGGGGGAGTGTTGTAATCTGCTGCCTACAAACGGCTGCTGCCCTACCAGGTGAGCCAGTTTCGAAACTCTTATTTCTCGATAGAGTGGCATGTAGCGGGTACAAAAGCCAATTTGTCTGGATACAAACGACAGACTTTCGTTCCCTCGGTATGCCTTATATGGGTTTTATTCTGGCTCTAGCTGTGGCGGACTATATTGATAAGATCGGTATTCTTAACCCTACGCTTGCGTGCAGATGCTGGAACCATGCGGATCCATGACACGAAAGTTGGGATCGGGATCTTTCGGGCCATAAACCCTAACGATTGTAGGTTTCGTTGGTAGACTGGGTAGACTTTATGGCAGGTCCCCTAATTATTGATATTTGAAAACACAAGGTAAGCATTTGTATGTCACGAGTAAGTACTTCAGTTCCTAATGGGCTACTGCCTGACGTTCAGGCAACCAAAATCCTGATGCGTCTTCTGGCAATACCCGGTCTGAGTGGAGCGGAGTCGAAAGTGGTTGACTTTTTACGCCAGGAATTAAGTCAGGCAGGTGTAGCTGCCTCCGCACTCAAGATAGATAGTGCCAATCGACGCTCAAGTTTGGGAGGTGAAACAGGCAATCTGGTACTTCGCTTACCTGGAAATATCCGCGCACCACGACGCTTGCTGGTAGCCCATATGGATACAGTCCCCGTATGTCAGGGAGCACGTCCTGTACAACGTGGGCGACGCATTGAGTCGAAAGACAAAGATACCGGCTTGGGAGCTGATAACCGATCAGGTGTGGGGGTACTGCTCACGACAGCACTTAGCATCTTACGTAACAACATACCGCATCCGCCGCTTACACTCCTTTGGACCGTCCAAGAAGAAGTTGGCTTGCATGGAGCTCGTCATGTGCGACTCGGTCTACTTGGCAAACCCAAATTGGCTTTTAACTGGGACGGAGGGGCAGCAAATAGCCTGAAGATTGGTGCTACGGGCGGATATCGAATGGATATTGAGATAAGTGGAATTGCCAGCCATGCTGGTGGCCATCCCGAGCAGGGTGTTAGTGCGATCGCTATTGCCTCACTGGCTATTGCGGACCTGGTCAACAATGGTTGGCATGGTCTCATAGAAAAGGGGAGCCAATGCGGTACTAGCAATATTGGTGTCATTCGAGGTGGTGAAGCAACCAATGTGGTTACTGAATCGGTATGCCTTCGAGCGGAGGCTCGCAGCCACAACTCAAAGTTTCGAGAACGTATTGTCCGTGAAATCGAAAAGGCTTTTCGAAAAGCAACCAAACAAATTCGCAATTCCTCTGGCAAGTTGGGAAGTATTCAATTTAGTGGGCAATTGGACTACGAATCTTTCCGACTTCCACTCAAAGACCCTTCGGTGGTCGCAGCATCGCAAGCTATCAAGAGCGAAGGTTGCAAACCCGATCTTGGAATTGTGAATGGCGGACTGGATGCAAATTGGCTTACTGCCCATGGCATCCCCACAGTTACGCTTGGCTGCGGCCAAAAGAGTATTCACACGGTCAAAGAGTGGCTTGATCTGGAGGAGTTTCACCAAGCACGGCGTATTGCGATGCGATTGGTAACGGAAGTAAAATAAGTATTATGGAACCCAACGATGAACTTTGTCTTTGCTTTCATGTTACGCAGCGCAAGGTAGCGAACTACTTGCGTATTGAAAAACCCAAACACTTGGGGCAACTGGCAGAGTGCTATGGTGCAGGAACAGGATGTGGCTGGTGCCGACCATTTTTGAAGCGCATGTTTGAGGCGGCTGCTCAGGATGCTAGCGCCGATGCCCAGCTCCCGTCAGCCCAAGACTACATGGAGCAACGTGGCGACTACGTACGCCGTGGAGGCGGCACGCCGCCTCCAGGGGCGACACCCGTAGATTAATGCCACATTTTGCAAACCAGCTGTGGACGCTCTCAGGACCAGAACCAGGACACATACACGCGGTGTCCAATGCTCCACATGTGGAGATCGGACAAAACAGTTCACTCTTGAGTGTTCCGCTATAGCACTCCGTTCCGTTAATGGGGTGCGAGATGCGAGATACACATAACAGGTAGCCTGATCCGTATTCCGAATCCCGCATCTGAATTCGCTAGCAGCTGGACACTATACTGGAGATGGGCGGTGTGGAGAGCGCTACGGAAAAATCAGATGGACTCTAGCGGAACACCCGATTGCGGCTAGGTGATGTCTGTAGAATCTGGTGTGAAATCCTGGTTTCTCTTGATGCGACACACTTGGCGTGTTATAAGCGCTAGAAGGGAATGATTACTTTTTCGTATCTTTTTTGAGTCATTTGTGGGCGAAACCCGAATCACATTACGTGTACTGGATGGCGCCGATCGCGGCCAGATCTACGAAAACCTGGTAGCGCCCATTACGATTGGTCGCGAGGAAGGAAATTCTGTTCAACTCAACGACGAACGCATCAGTCGTTTTCATCTCAAAATACAGGAAGATCAAGGCAAATTAGTACTCACTGATTTAGAAAGCACGAACGGAACCCGTGTTAACGGTGAAGATACCCACTTGCGCATTTTACGATACGGCGATGTTGTATCGGTTGGTAGATCGGTATTGCTATTTGGGACGCGTGATCAAATTGCAGGTCGTCTCGAAGAACTTCGCAGTGATGGATTGAGTTCAACCAGTGAACTACGGACGGGAGAACTGGCAGAACGAGCTGATTCTGAGTCGCTTAGCTTTGAGCTAAAATTAGCCGCTTCGGAGGATTTGCAGAATACATTGCACATGCCGTTGCCCCCCGAATTGCCGGAAAATCTTACGGCAGGTCAGGCAGCTCAGGTTTCAGAGCTTTTTGAATACTTTCATCTTCGCACGCGATTGCTGGTTCAATCGGCAATTCTAAACGAGCAGTCCAATCAGGTATCGATTTCAGTTGCCCAGTGGCAAGACCTTCTCGACATTCAATCGCAATTGGCTGAATATTTACGCCTCATTGGCGATCCGGGTACTGAGCAATAGTGGAATAGATATTAGGAGTTCCACTTGCGTAGCGCAGCCAGGTTATCCACAACGAAGACGAAACGTCCTGGTTGTTGATACATCGTATTGTAGGACGCAGTGTCGTAGGACATAGTGTTTGCAAGCCGACGTGGCACTTCTTTTAAGCCTGTGGGAAATGGCCCTGGGTTATTCAATTAGAAGAACTTTCCCGGTATAATAATGACCGTGACGAGTGTTGTTATTCATGTCTGGAGGGAACCGTCTTGTCAGCGCCACCATTTGTTCATCTGCATTGCCACAGCCACTATAGTCTTTTGGATGGAGCAAGCCCGATCAAGAAATTGGTCCTGCGGGCCAAAGAAATGGGGATGAATGCCTTGGCGCTTACCGACCATGGCAATCTCTATGGCGCACTTGAGTTCTACCGAACGTGTCAGGACGCAGATATCAACCCCATACTAGGATATGAAGCCTATGTCGCCCCTGGCAGTCGTTTTTCGAAGAGTGGGGCCCATGGTGCAAAAGAAGCAAGCTACCATTTGACATTGTTGGCACAAAACCGCACCGGCTTTAGCAACCTTGTAAAGATGGCCAGCAGTGCCTATCTGGAAGGATTTTATCATAAGCCGCGTATCGACCGTGAACTTTTAGCAGCCCACTCGGAAGGAATTCTTTGTCTTAGTGGTTGTGTGTCGGGGGAGTTTAGCCGGGCGCTTCTGAATGGCAATGGTCCGGCCACGGAAGACCAGATTTCACAGGCTATTGAAGTCAGTGGGTGGTTTCATCAACTATTTGGTGAGCGGTATTTCATTGAGATCCAAGATAATGGTTTAGAGATTCAGCGGCAAGCAAAAGAGGCTGCCATTGAAGTGGCTCAGCGCGTTGGTTTGCCACTTGTTGCAACAAGTGACGCACACTACGTCAATCAGGAAGACGCCGAAGCGCAGGATGTGTTGCTGTGTATCAATACGGGGAAATTTCGAACGGACTCGAATCGCATGAAAATGGAAGGCGATCAGTTTTTTCTCCGTAGCTCAGAGCAAATGTATGCAGCCATGCCAGAGCAGGAAGATGCCTTGCGTCGCTCTCAAGAGATTGCGGATAGTATTGAAATTGATCTCGAATTGGGGAAACGATATTTCCCCAGTTTTGCACCTCCCGAAAACAAGCCTTCTGAGGAATACCTGGAAGAACTATGTGTCGCTGGGCTGAAGGATCGCTATGCAAATCAACCCCAACGCTGGAACGGAGAGGACCTTTCGAAAGAGGTTCATGATCGTCTCAATCGTGAGTTGGGCGTAATCAATAAGCTTGGGTTTTGCGACTATTTTCTAATTGTCTGGGATTTTGTTCGATTTGCTGTCGAACAGAATATTCCCTCCACGGCACGTGGTTCGGGGGTTGGTTCTTTGGTGTGCTATGCCCTCAAAATGAGTCATGTCTGTCCTTTGCAGTATGACCTTCTTTTCGAACGTTTTCTTGATGAGAATCGCCTGGAAGCGCCTGATATTGATATCGACTTTTGCAAAGAACGACGTTCCGAAGTGATTCAATACGTAAAAGACAAGTACGGTGAAGGCAATGTTGCTCAAATTGGTACATTTGGAACCCTGGCTGCCCGAGCAGCCATTCGGGATGTGGGGAGAACTCTTGGTTTGCCAATTTTTCGTGTCGACCAGGTGGTGGCCATGGTCCCGGATCAGTTGGGTATTTCGTTATCCGATGCAATCACGCAAAGCGACGAGCTCAAAAAAACCTACGATGCGGATCCAGAGATTCGAGAGCTCATTGATTTAGCACGCAAAATTGAGGGTCTAGCCCGCAATGTTGGCACGCATGCCGCAGCAGTGGTGATCGCAGAGAAGCCCGTTGATCAGTACGTGCCTTTGCAACGCGTCAAAGGCAAGTCAGAAGTGATAACCCAATGGGCTATGGGGGATGTTGAGCTCGCCGGTCTCTTGAAGATGGATTTTCTCGGCTTACGCAACTTGACTATTTTGGCTCGTAGTATCGATCTGATTGAGCAGTCTCGAGGCAAGCGTGTCGACCCTTATCAATTTCCGATCGACGATAAAGAAACTTTCGCCCTGCTCTGCCGTGGTGAGACAAAAGGTATCTTCCAATTGGAAAGCGGAGGTATTCGAGATCTTTTGCAGCGCATGAAACCGGATAACTTTCGCGATATTATTGCCACCAATGCACTCTATCGTCCCGGGCCTTTAGAAGGAGGTATGGTTGATGACTACATTGAAGTGAAACATAATCGCAAAGAGGCTGAATACCCTCATCCTGTCATGAAAGACATTCTTGCCGAAACGCATGGCGTGATGGTTTACCAAGAGCAGGTTATGCGGATTCTTAATCGGCTTGGCGGCATCCGACTTTCGGATGCCTACACGTGCATTAAAGCGATTAGTAAAAAAAAGTTACCGATCATTGCACGCTTCAAAGAACAATTTATTACAGGATCCAAAGAAAAAGGCTTGGAAGAAAAGAAAGCAAATGAGCTATTCAGCATGATCGAAAAATTTGCCGGCTATGGCTTCAATAAAAGCCATTCCACGGCGTATGCCTTGATTGCTTACATGACTGCTTATCTTAAAGCACACTATCCTGTGGAATTTATGGCGGCTCTGCTGTCGTGCGATATACCAGGGCGCAATTTTAAAAGTAAGGATGCATTGGTAGAGCATCTTGAGGATTGCCGTCGGATGCAAATCGAAGTGCTCCCTCCGAATGTAAACGTATCGGATTCAGACTTTAAAGTCGTCGAAGGTAAAATAAGTTTTGGATTGAGTGCCATCAAAGCTTGTGGGACTGGAGCTGCAGTAGCGATCGCAGCAGATCGTGCGAAAAATGGACCCTACAAGGACTTATTTGATTTTTGCGAACGTGTTGATGCTCAATCATGTAATCGATCAACAATTGAATCGCTCATCAAGGCGGGAGCCATAGATTCACTGGGTGGCCATCGGGCTCAAATGATGGCCGTACTTGACCGTGCACTACAATCGGGGGCTGCTGCAGCTGCAGATCGCCGTTGTGGCCAAAAAGGTTTATTCGAAGACCTTGATGAAGAGACACAAAAACCTGAAGTAGATTTTCCTCAGATGCTTCCTTACGAAGATAAGGAGCAATTGGCCATGGAACGTGAAGTGCTTGGGTTCTATCTCACGAGCCACCCACTTGCTGAACACGAAAAAGTGATACGTACGTACTGTACGCACAACAGTCAATCCATGAGGAAATTGAAGCATCGTGACGAGGTTTGTCTAGGTGGTATGTTATCAGCGATAAAGTTTTCGCACACAAAGAACCCACGACCAGGAGCAGTTCACACAAAATACGCCATGTGGGATTTGGAAGATCTAGATGGCATTATGCGTTGCATCCTCTGGCCAGAGCAATTTGCTGAATACGGACATTTGGTGCAACCAGAGGGCATCTTGGGGGTGATCGGAAAAGTCGACCGTCGCCCTGGAGCGGAAGAGGTAAATCTCATCGTCGACAAACTCATGCCTTTAGAAGAAATGCCGGAACAATACAGTAGTGCCCTTGTGATTCGTATCCGCGAAGACGAACATGGCGAGAAAGGTTTGCATCAACTGCGTGAAATAATTCGCGGTTATCCAGGAAAAAAACGCTTGCGCCTGCGGCTGGATTTAACCGAAGGGGGACAGGTTCTAGTCGATAGCAATTGGCCTGGTGTCGCTCCCAATAAAGAATTGAATGAGCGTGTCGATCAGTTGTTGGGGAAGGGCAATCGGTTTTTGGAACGAGTGACAGCACAACAACGATCGATTTCACAACGTTCAACTCAACAGCATTCGAGCAAGCGATGAGCGTAAGCCAAATTATTATACCTCCTGCAGGCATGTTCAGAGTTTCCCAAGCATAGGGTTTGCAAGGTATCTCTTGTGAATTAATATGGTTTGTTGGCACGAATCGATCTGCAGTATGGAGTAAGAAGTATTTCCATGATGAATATCAAGCGAATTTTGGTAACCGGCGGGGCAGGCTTTTTGGGTTCGCATCTATGTGAACGTATGGTCGAGAACGGCCACGATGTGATCTGCCTGGACAACTTTTTTACGAGTCAAAAAACGAATGTTGAGCATCTGCTTAAAAAACCCAACTTCGAGTTGATCCGCCATGATATTACCCAGCCGATTTTTTTAGAGGTTGATGAGGTCTACAATTTTGCCTGCCCAGCAGCCCCTGGGCATTACCAATACAACCCGATCAAGACTCTGAAGACGTCTGTCTTAGGATCCATTCATGTACTTGGTCTGGCCAAGCGTTGCCGTGCTAAGGTATTGCAAGCATCGACTAGTGAAATCTACGGAGATCCAGAAGTGCACCCTCAGCATGAAAGCTACCGAGGTTGTGTGAATCCAATTGGTACCCGAGCCTGTTATGATGAAGGCAAGCGGGCGGCAGAAACATTGTTATTTGATTACCACAGACAACATAGTATCGATATACGACTCGTTCGTATTTTTAATACATATGGACCCAGAATGCATCCTTACGATGGACGGGTCGTATCTAATTTTATCCGGCAAGCTCTCGAGGGAGAGGATATTACCATCTTTGGCGATGGTTCGCAGACACGCTCATTTTGCTACCGTGATGATTTAGTCGAAGGTATTATTCGAATGATGAATGGTCCCTCAGATTTTACTGGGCCGGTGAACCTCGGTAATCCGGATGAATTTACAATTCGAGAATTAGCAGAACTTATCGTAGAAATGACAGGCTCGAAATCAAAAATTGTAGAGCGTCCGCTACCTGAGGATGATCCAACACGAAGACGACCTGATATTGATTTGGCAAAAGAAAAATTGGACTGGCAGCCCCAGGTGGTACTACGCGAAGGTCTTGTTAAAACGATCGATTGGTTTAAAACAATTGATTTGGATCATTATCGTGCTCCTACTCCTTTCTATTAGAGGTTCCTTTCGTCGATCATTAAAAAGAAAAGACTTTTTCCGAGAACCCCTTCTGATAGCCCCCTTCTATTATCCTCTGTAGGGAACGCCCTCTGTGGCCTTCCGTGTTGTCTTCTTGGAAATGGCTCTACAGGGAATTGTCTCTGCAATTCAATGAATAGGCTCTAAGTCGTTTTTATTATAAAACGATAAAGCCAGTGTCGCATCAGACGGAAGAATACTAAACCAAGAAGGATGCCAAAAATATCACTGAGCCAATCCAATCCATCGCATGCGCGGCGACGGGTATTTGCGTAACTTCATCGAAAAGACCATGGAGGGTGCCTGATGGCTAGGCCATAAAATAGTGAGGTGGCTGAAGAATACCCGTGGAAAGTTCCCAACTGGTTAGGACTGAAATGGCCAAAGCCATATAACCGCAGTCATGTAGTATTTTGTCTTCTAGAGAAAAAAGAGAAATCCAAAGCGGATCAACCAGAGGTAGATGTGTCACTGCGAACATGACCAGAATGAGCAGCAGAGTCCCCCAGCGTGCAAGAGAGGCTATGCGATTTAGTCGTGAAATAGTAGTTGTTGCAGATTTTTTCAGCATGCAGAAATTCCCAACTAAATACGATGTAAATAGATATACCAGGATGATCTCAGTGGGTTAGTTCGCATAAATAAAGAGAGCCGTACTTGAAAGTGAGATTTGCTTCGCAAAAAGGCAGTAGATTTGGGATAATAATCTACATCCCTGTGATCCTACACAAATCATGCGCTCCTTCTGACTCCCTTTTAGGGTGCGGGACAATGGGCACACGTGTTGATTATGCCTGCTTTCTTCAAGTGTTCATTTTTGGAATCGGTACGATCGGCTTTTATTCTCTGGGATTTTTTACCTCGTAAAAGTGTAAGATTATCATGAACCATGATTTCTATATGGCAATGGCCCTAGCTCAAGCCGAAGAAGCCCGTTCGGAAGATGAAGTCCCAGTGGGGGCAGTAGTTGTTCGAGATGGGGTTCTGGTTGGTGCTGCACACAATCAACGAGAAAAATTACGTGATCCAACTGCCCATGCTGAGATGATAGCTATTACACAGGCTGCCATGGCACTGGAGTCCTGGCGACTAGAAGGATGCTCGCTCTATGTCACCTTGGAGCCATGCCCCATGTGTGCAGGCGCAATTTTGCAGGCACGGGTCAGCCATATTGTGTTTGGAGCCATGGATCCGAAGGCGGGGGCAGTACGAAGTTTATACAATCTATTGGATGATGATAGGATGAACCATCAAACTGAAATAACAAGTGGTGTGATGAAGATGCAATGTGGGAAAATATTGTCTGAATTTTTTACCGAAAAGAGGCGGCTTGGTAAAAAATGAATAAGCTGCCAGCCATAATACTTGTTACGGGGGGGCAGGATTTATTGGCAGTACGTTGGTATGCCAATGCTTGGTGCAGAAGAATGTTACCGTATTAAATCTGGACAAAATAACTTACGCGGGCCATCGTCTTTCGATTGCCCATCTGCGTTCAAACAAGCGCCATACGCTTGTGGAAGGAGATATTGCCAATTCGATTCTGGTGAAGCGTTTATTGTCTGATTTTCGACCACAGGCAATTGTCCATATGGCTGCAGAAACACATGTTGATCGTTCCATTGAAGACCCGTCTGTTTTTGCAACAACCAATGTTTTGGGTAGTTGCGTTTTATTAGAACAAACAACGCGGTATTGGCGGCAGCTTTCGGGAGAGGAGTCTCAAAACTTCCGCTTTTTGCATGTTTCCACGGATGAGGTGTATGGATCAGCTGGCCAAGAAGAAGTTTTTGATGAGCGAAGCCTGCTGAGACCAAATTCGCCGTACGCGGCCTCTAAAGCCTCTGCAGAATATTTCGTACGAGCCTTTATCAAGACATTTGACCTGCCAGCCATGGTTGTAAATCCTTCTAACAATTATGGTCCACGCCAGCATCCCGAAAAATTGATTCCCAAAATGATCGTTGCAGCCGTAAGAGGAAAACCTTTAACTCTCTATGGTGATGGTATGCATCAGCGAAACTGGTTGCATGTTTCAGATTGTTGTCGTGCGCTGCTGTCGGCTTTAATTTATGGCGATCGGGGGGATTCTTTTACCTTGGGTGGTAATCGTAGTATGCCAAATTTGCAAGTCGTCGAGATGATATGCGATGTCGTTGATAGTTCTTTAAATGACGGCAAGATGCGTCGCTCCTTGATAACTCGTGTATCAGACCGATTAGGCCATGACCGCCGTTATGCAATCAGTAGTGAACGGTTGATGGTTGCTACGGGTTGGTACCCCCAGATATCCTTAGAAGCAGGTTTGCGAGAAACGGTGGAGTGGTATCTGAAACACCCCGCTTGGGTGGAGCAATCCAAATAGCCCAAAAAAGGCCGTTGAGTACCCAAAAACTTTTTGGGCGTAGGTGTCGTAGTGATCCTAGGGATTGTTGTGTCTCCAACTCTGGTAAGTTCTGAATTCGTCCTGTCGCCTCCAGTAGGTGGACCAAAGTCATGAGCTAGTATAGAGCTAGAATCATTCCATTTTTATGAAAACAGGTGTTTTTTGCTCAGTTGTCCTGCCTAATCCGTAGGTATAGGATGATATGTTGGGGAAGAGCTTATCAACGAGAGGTGTTTCGATGCTTTATAGAACTAGAGCCCAACTTTTTCTTTGGAGTGTCGTTTTTATTGCGGGCTGTACTTATTGCGATAACATTGTTACTGCGCAGACGAGCGGACAAAATAACTATGTCAAGGATTTACTCTATCGTCAGAATCGAGGTACTTCGTCTTCATTTTTTAGTGTGGATCGTATCAAGCAAAGAAATCAATTCAACCTGGTTCCCACAGCAGGCGTGTCCGGTCTGAATCGAAAAACTTTTTCAAGCTCACTAGCATCATCTTCGTCGAGTACTTCTCAAAGGAAGAAGCCATTTCGTGGAGTAACGCGTGGGCCTGCCGTGAGCCCTTATCTTTCACTGTCCAGGCCTTTTGGCTCTGCAACGGACTATCAGACGTTAGTTCGCCCGATGCGTGAGCAGCAACGTCAACAAGAACAGATGCAGAGATACACTATTCAGAATCAACGACGTCTCAACCAGATGGCGGCCCGAGCACCGTACAATACGCGCGGAGATGAAAATGCAGCGCCTACGGGTCATGCTGCTGTCTTTCAAAGCTTGGGGAGTTATCAAAATACGGGAAACTACTTCCCGCCTCCTTCTCGCCCGAAACAGCGTTAGCTCGGTTCTGCAGATAATATTTGCAGCCCGGTAGAAAAAAGGTTGCTGCGCTAACCACCCCGAAGAGCGTTATTCCGTAAGGCCAGCCCGCGGACTGCAATCCGGCCATAATCACTGCGACAGCAAAGAGTGCGAAAGCGTGCACATAAAAGCTGCCAGCCAGGATTCCCGCCTTCACAACAAAGACCATTCCGCCAATCAGCCCTAGAATAGGAGATAGAAAAAGCACGGGGAATTCAAGCAGCAATTCGATAACAAATAAGAGAATGACTGCGACGATACTACCTCCCCACGCATGTGCAATTTGGCGCTCCACCACAGTGACGGGACCTGATCGGTGGCGAAGGGCCCAAAAGATGGGTGCCCATAGGATGAGCCCACCTCCCCAGAGTATTAGGTAGGGCCAGTGTTCCATCATGGATGGCCAACGATCGCTTTGGAGACGTAACCAATTGGTGACCAGGCAAAGCGACAACAGTACGGCAGCATGCCACATCCAAAGCACACCCCAGTTTTCTAAAACAATGGCATGGTGGGTTTCGCGAAACAAGCGAGCGACGACATCTTTCAAATGTCCACTTCGAGCAGAGATTGATTCTCCTGACAAATATGCTTGCAGATCATCTGCCAGAGCATGAGCCGACTGATAACGTAATTCGCTTGATTTTTGCATCGAACGCAGCACGATCATTTCTAAATCGCGACTAACTCCCTGATTAAGCAAACGTGGTGGCAGTGGATCCTGCTCTAAAACCATCATGACAGTATCAACGGGCGAAGATCCTTGAAACGGGGGTCTACCGGTTAGGAGTGCATAGAGAATTGCACCTAAACCGTAGACATCGCATGAGGGTCCCTGGTTGAAACGATTACCGGCCGCCTGTTCGGGTGCCATGTAGGAGGGTGTGCCAAGAATTGTTCCCGTTTGTGTCAGTGAGGAACCCGATGAAACATGTTTTGCTAACCCAAAGTCGGAGATATGAGGTTCGCCCGTCTTATCAATTAAAATATTGGCGGGTTTGAGATCACGATGGATAATTCCTGAAGCATGCGCACAAGCGATAGCGCGTGAAATCTTCAGGGTTATATCGGCAGCTCTTCGTTCAGGAAGTGGACCAGCCGCCATAATTTGTGAGAGATTGCCTCCATCGATTAACTTCATCCCAAAAAAATGCCATCCATGTTCTTCTCCAACTTCATAGATGGGCACGATATGGGAGTGATCCAACTGTGCTATGGCTGCGACTTCGGATTGGAATCGTGCCTGGTCGGCTGGCGAAGCTTGTGAACCGTGTAAAATGAGCTTGAGAGCAATCTCGCGATCTAAACTTCGTTGCCTCGCACGATACACGATTCCCATACCACCACGGCCGATTTCTTCCAGCAGTTCATAGTCACCCAGTATGGGCGGTGGCACGACATGAGGGAAAGAAGGGGCATCCTGAGAAGGGGAGGCAGTTGTAATTGTTTTTTGTGCGACTGCGTCAACTACCATAATAGTTCCCCAAAGTTCGCGCAATTCGGTAGCAAGATCTGGATAGGCTGCCGTAATTTCCTCAAGGGTAGGCCGCTTCTCTACAGAATCGCATGTCAGTCGATCAAGAATTTCTGCAAGTTCGATGTCAGTATTTGGGGAGTCAGGCATGGGTCTCTATTGCAAGAGTCAATATGTAGAGTGCATCGATAATATAGATGGATTACAACATTTCGCGCAGTCGGCGCATGGCACGCAAGTACCTCATGCTGGCTGCTTGTGGAGAGATTTCCAGTGCGGTGGCCGCTTCTCCATTGGTCAATTGCTCGAAGTGGCGCATGAGCACAATTTCTTGTTCGGTTGGATCAAGTTTGTCACAGGCAGTGTGGAAGCGGCGTTGCAGTTCATTCCATGTGGCAGCAGTCGCAGGTGTCATTTCTTGATCCTGCAATTGGGTGAGCAGATCGATTGAAGACTCGTTATTAGCTGCAATGGCAAGCGGCTGTTCTCGATCCATTGTGCGTCGAGCAGCCCCTCGATGCCTTCGGTGTGCATCGATAAGGCGGTCTTTGGCCATTTGTCTAAGCCAAAGATGAAACGGCATAATCGGGTTTTCTAAAAAACTATCCAGTCGACGATTTGCCTGGATCAGAACATCCTGCACTAGATCGCTAGCATCGACTCGGCGCTTCAGAACCGGGTCCATTCGCAAGTCGATCATTCTGCGGACAGCCTCTCGATGGCGATCGAGAAGCTTGCCAACGGCATCACTTTCTCCGGCTCGAACGTGCGCTAGCAATTGTTCGGTATTTTCAGATTTTGGCCACATGATGATAGTATTGCTTGTAGAGCCAGAGGAAACAATTGATAGATTTCAGGCAAGTGCTCTTGTGCTATTTTTGAAAGGTTTGCTACAAGCACGCCACTTATCGTAAGAAAGCGTTCTTCTCTTCTACCAATATGGAACCGCTTCGCATCGACACCGTCGAAATGCATGCGCGGCAAGGGTGTATCACATGGCCAGATACCGTTTGGGTATTTACGTCGTTGTTGTGGCAATTTCTGGCATACCTACGACCTTTATTCCTGTTAGTTACGCCGGTGATGGGCCCAATCGGGTGACTTCATCGGATCTGGCAGCTGGGCAATGGGTTGATTCGCTATTAGGAGCTGAAATTGCTCAAACACCGAGATATCGGCCTAAGAATCGCACAACGCAACGACGCTCTCAGGCTAAGGCGACTCGCCTGACACGACGCGCTAAACTCGTCAATAATCCAGATAACAGTGAGAACGTCCCCCCTTATGCTTTGGTAGATAATCAGGGAGATGTGCTGCATCTTGTTGAACCCGTCAAGGATGTGGACTTAGAAGCACATGTGGGTGAGACCGTTGAGGTGCGCCGAGACACGGGGGGCATTCTACGAGCATCGCAATTGGCTTTTGCAAGTAAAAAAGAAATGCAGTTGGCTCAACATGGAGAAGAGATTCCTGTTGGCGAAAAGGATGAGGAGTCGAGTATTCTGGCCGACACACCTCCCCATGAGGAATCGATGTTTGAAGGGGGCGATCCCCTATTGTTTGACGACGGAATTGACTTTGGATGTTGTCCTCAATGCGGTGGAGGTGTGGGAGGATGCCGTGGTGGCTGCGGCTGTGGAGCCCGAGGAGTCCTTTATGCCCACGGAGAGTACCTGGTCTGGTGGCTAGATGGTATGAGTACGCCACCACTTGTGATCCAGTATCAGGACATAGATCTTGCCGACCCACTGAGTCCGGTGGTTGTAGGTCCCATTCAAACAATTTTTGGCGGCAATGAGGTTCTTGATGAAGATCGACAAGGGGGTCGTATCACCCTGGGCCTATGGCTGGACGATTATGCACAATGGGGCATCGAAGGTGAGTATTTAGGTTTGGGCGATATCGACGCGCGTTTTAGAGCGGGTGAGAAAGATGGCCTGGTCCCGGTAATAGGGGATTTTATTAGTCGACCGTTTTTTAACACGGGCGTGATCAACGGTGTCGTCACTTCTATCGGTCCTTCTCAGGAAGATGTGGATACCAACCGGTTGGACGGTTCTGTAACCGTTGATATACGAAGTGAGTTTCAATCAGCAGGAATTCGACTGCGACACAATTTATGCTGTCGTGAAGGATGCATGACTTGCTGTGGCGATGCTGTAGGATGTGGTTCCTGTGTTGGTTGTGGGAGTGGTTTGGGATATCCTGGCGGTCCGCTAAATCGCCTCTGCAACTTTTTCAAAAACGGAGTGCGCCGTACAGACGTACTTTATGGGATTCGTTGGACAAGTCTCGATGAAAGTTTGCAGGTGACTGAAGATCTACAAGAATTTGTTGCGATTCCTCCTGCGACCATAGTTTTAGGAAACGAAATCGATGTGTTTGATCGATTTGTCACAGAAAACGAATTTTGGGGAGCCGAAATCGGCTATGAAACCGAGTGGGAATATCGCCGCTGGTCGCTTAATTGTTTATCGAAAGTAGCCATTGGGAACATGCGACAGCGGGTCACGATCCTTGGTGCTACGACCATTGATGACAATGCGGGAACTGTCGAAACGACGGCTGGCGGTTTATTGACACAAGGCTATATGCATCCGGGCGTTGATGGAATTCCCGGAAACGCTGACGATTTCTATGTAGGCAATATCGGTGCATACGAGCGCGACGAATTCAGCATGATCCCCGAGATTGGCCTTACTTTAGGCTATGATCTGACCAATCGATTAAAGTTAACCGCAGGTTATACACTTGTGTATTTAAGTAATGTTGTCAGACCGGGAGATCAAATTGATTTGGATGTGAATGGAAACCTATTGCAGCGCAATGGTACTCCCGATCCAGATACGATCGTACCAGGCGATCACCCTCGCTTTGTCTTTCATCAGACCGATCTCTGGGCACATGGTCTGAATTTTGGAGCTGAATATACCTGGTAATCTTCAAATCCCACGGTAATCATTCAGCCCACAGGGTGCCGATAAAAAACACACAGTTGCGTTGCGCGCAACCCCGCGTTTTTTTGCTAGCATGCCTGTCTCACGAGGTGCTCTGATGGTTCCCTTTGGTTCCAGGTCCCAGAAAAACAAGAGACAATCCGTTCAAAATTCCTTGTTAAGAAAAAAACTCACCTTTGAAAACTTGGAGTCACGTGAACTACTTGCAGCGGACATGGCTGAGATTATTGGCACGGTGCTCAATGATTTGCAGGGAGATGGCAATGCAAGCAATGATATCGCTGTAGCAGGTGCGGGGGTAACGCTCTACCGCGATGGTGGAAATGGCATATTCGGTGGCGATGATGCGATTGTTGATGCAACCTCCACCAATGGGAGTGGCAAGTACCAATTTGATCAGGTTGGTGTAGGTAAGTATTTTGTAAAAGTCTCTCTGCCTTCCGATTTGCAATTTCGTGCCGGAGAGGATGTGCGAGAGATCAATATTTCTGTCGATGAAGGCGACGGTATTGTTGGTCCGGTCATTGACGGTTTTACATCACAACAGATGGTGGATGCTGCCCCGCCCATACCATCCAGCGACCCTTCCAGCCAATTGGATACGGGTGTCTTGGGTGGCGAGCGTGATATGTGGGTCGAGCTAACAGAAAGCAATAATCCGGTTTCTTCGGTAGCATTGGCCTCCTTTGGTGGAAATCTTTATGTTGCGAGTGGACCTGGTGCAACGGGTAATGCCAAAGTGATTTGGGATGGTGTTGATGGCAATGGTCAATTGGTAAATCCCACAGGTTTGGGAGGAGTCGATCTTACTGAGCACGGTGGCAATACAATGACCGGCATCGCTCTTACCTCAGGGGCGGATCACCCAAATGCAATCATCACAATGCGCATTTACACAGATGCAGGCAATTGGTCTGAATTTTCTACGACGGTGCCTGAATCGCCTGGTGGATCTGCTACGGGGCAAGCTATTTTCAATTTCAGCGATACCCCGACAGCGCAGGGCGGTCAGGGAGCCAACTTTTCTAATGTTGGAGCGTTAGAGCTTACGTTCGAAGGTGTTACGGCCCTTGATGGCCAGGTGTCTCTCATAGGCCTGGTAGGCCGTGCAACAAAGAGTGCAAACTTTACAGCTTCATCCCGCTTGAGTGTGGGAAACCAGGTTTGGTCAGATATCGATGATGATGGATTCTTTGAAACGGGCGAATCGAGTATCGCGGGTGTTAAGATCAATCTTTATAAAGACACGAATGGCAATAATCAGTACACCAATGGGGTCGACGCCTTTTTAGGAATGACCACAACGGATGCCAGCGGCAGATATCTATTTTCAGATCTGTTTCCTGGCGATTACATCGTGCAGATTGATCCCTCAAATTTCCAATCGCAAGGACCTTTGGTTGGGCTTGCTTCGAGTTCTGGCAATAATCCGGCAACAGATCCGGATAATAACGTGAATGACGATGACAATGGCACGACGCTAGCGGGTGCAGGTGTCATTAGTCAGGCAGTAACATTGAGCGGTAGTGGGGAGCCAACCAACGATGGTGATGTGAACAGTAATTCAAATTTAACGGTTGATTTTGGTTTCTTTGGATTTGATTTGGTTCTCGATAAAACCGTCGATCAAACAACGGTGGCTCCCCAAGAAACCCTCGACTACACTGTTCAGATCAATAACGAGGGTCCCTCGGCCGTAGAAAACACGACTTTTGTAGATGAATTGCCCAGTGCTGTGACGTATGTCTCATCTTCGGTCCTATTCAACGGCAGTTCGTTTAATGCCAATCTGCAACATTCGGGTGGAGTCGTAACAGCCGAATTCGGAACGTTGCAACCAGGTGATGTGGTTGTCGCCACCATCCAGGCAATAGTCAACGACAATGCTACGGGAACCCTGGTGAATACGGCAACGGTAAGTGCGCCAAAAGAAATTAATCTTTCGAATAATACCGATACAGTCTCGAACCCGGTCACACCTCGTATCGATTTGGCGATTACCAAAATTGACAGCCGAGATCCTGTCGAGCCAGGAAGTACATTCAGTTATAATTTGAGAATCGTCAATAATGGACCCTCGGATGCCACGGGTGTCGTGGTTACTGATAATTTGCCGGCAACGGGCGTTTCGTTTGTGAGTGCCTCCCAAACCCCAACTACGAATTTTGGAAATCAACTCATCTTCAGCTTGGATAATCTCGGCAAGGGTGAATCTCGGGATTTAACTATCAATGTTCGAGTCGATGACGATTTTTCTGGCGAACTGCTAAACCATACTGAAGTGGTTGCCAACGAACAGGAAGTGACTTACACCAACAATGAAGACACGGAGCCCACTCTCGTGAAAGTGGATCCGGCAAGTCTGGCCGGTTCAGTTTTTGTTGATCGTAACGACAATGGTGTTTTTGATAATAGCGAAACACCGATCGGCGGCGTAGAAATATCATTGAAAGGTATCGATATTCAAGGTGCTACGGTAGTTCGCACGACAAAGACTGCCCCGGATGGATCGTACCTGTTCGATAACCTCGTTCCAGGAACTTACCGGATTGAGGAAACTCAGCCTGCTCGCTATCGAGACGGTAAAGATCATTCGGGTACAGAAGGCGGTGCGTTGGGTAGCGACCCAGGTCCTCTTTTGATTCCTAATGATGTGCAGCCGGAACAGCTGCAAGATCTGATCTTTGAGATCAAACTTGACAGCGGAGACGCTGGACTGCAGTATGACTTTGGTGAGCTAGCAATTACTACCAGCAAAATAGACTTCATTAGTCGAGCCAATTGGTGGTAAGGCAGCTTGCTGAATTCTGTTGCATCCCTGCATCAAGTTGCTTGATTTGCGGTGCTTAGGCATCGTGCTGCGCTCAAGCATGTTGTTTCTCTTCAAAACTGCAGTAATCTTCAAGAAATTCTCCGCTCACTGGAAGAATGAAGACTAGGGTTTTAATGGACTGAAAGAATGTTGGTTGCAATTGTTGTTGCCTGACTCTTTCGTGCATTAAGTCGTCTACCCTTTTCGTTTTTTTCAGTTCGAGGACCAGTCATCACAGAGTTCCAGCTGTGCTGATGACATCCTTATCGCAATAGTTTCATTAGGATGCAGACGCATTATGTTCATGCGCGATAAAACCTCTGCTCGAAATCGCCAAGGAACGACTACGGTAGAGACAGCCGTAGTTCTACCAGTTTTTCTTATGTTCGTATTTGCCATCATAGAGTTTGGGCATGCTCAATTAGTCAATAATTTGATCAACAGTGCATGTCGAAATGGCGCTCGTGTGGGGGCTGTTGAAGGTACTACAACGGCTCAGGTTCTTGCAAAGGTGAATACCACGATGTCATCTGTGGTTCCCTTAGAAAGTGTCAAGGTTTTTGTGAAAGATGCGACCATTTATGATGATGGTACGCCACCTACAACAGCCGTCGGCATTGAAGCCATGCCCGACGTGGAGTTGTCGGATGCCGAACCAAGACAGATGTTTGTCATTCGTGCCAGTGTGCCTTACAACGACATTGCCTTAGTTCCTGTGCCCTTCTTGAAGAATGTTGTAATCGAAGGTCAAGCGTTTATGCGTCACGAATAATTCCTCCTCCAGCAACTTGGAGAATAGCCCAATGGTAACAATGCCCAACAAAAAAAGGCGACAATCCACACGTCAAGGTGCGGTAGCGGTAGAATTTGCTTTTATTGCCCCCGTTTTAATTTCTATCGTGATGGGACTCATCCAAACAACTCGTATTTACGATTCTCAAAACTTGCTGGAAACGGCTGCTCGTGAAGGAGCACGCTTTGCGGCCATGGACCGCTCCGGCATGCCGGGTGAGGGAGGATATGGCAATGCAAAAATGACCCAGGACATCAAAAATTTTATGGCCTCGTCAGGAGTTGATTCAGATAATGTCCAAGTGAAGATTCTTGATCACGAAGATCCTTCGCAAACATTTGATATTGATGATCCTGAAAATGATTTGAAGCTTTTTCAGGTAGAAGTAACGGTTCCTTTTTCTAGCGTGAGTATCACCTCTGTAAGCGAAGGTAGTGATTATGGGATGTCAGGTAAAATAATCTTTCGTAACGGTCGTGCGACGCTCTCTGAATAATCTTTTTGTAAAGTGATTCTCAGTTTTTGGAGTATGGATCGTGATAAAACAACACAATAAAACAGGTCGAAGTAAGCCAAAACCACCATCACGGCAAGGCGTTATCATTGTTGTTACGGGATTTACGCTCATTGCGATGTTTGCCTTTTTGGCCTTATCGGTAGATACGGGTCGCATCATGTTGACCGAGACGCAAATGCAAAATGGCGTCGATGCTGCTTCATTAGCAGCTGCACAAGAAATTACAGCTGCCGTTTATGTAGCTGGGCAAGGTCAAGGTCCAGCGAATATCGATGCCAACTCAATCGCTGTCGAATCGGCTCGTGCCATGGCAGCTGCCGTAGCAGAAGCGAACGGTGTTTATATCGACCCCGCTACAGATGTGCGTTTTGGAAAACGGACATTTGACTCTGACACTGGGGCGTGGCCAATTGCTTGGGATGAGTCACCTTGCAATGTCGTGCAAGTCGTAGCACGACGTACAGGGTCCGATGCAGCGCAGCCAGATGGAGAATTTCCATTGGCATTTGGTTGGGCCGTAGGGCGTACACAAGTGCCGATCCTAACATCGGCGACCGCTTTTATAGAAGCTCGAGATTTAGTTGTTGTTTTAGACTATTCGGCATCGATGAACGACGATAGCTCATTACGATCAGGTTTGGGTATGTCGCAGGCAGAACAGTCATTGGATGCAATGTGGGATGCTCTGAAAGCATCCGAAGTTACCTGGCCAGGAAAAAACAGAAAGAAATTCAGAAATAAATTCGGAAAGATAACATCCTATTCGGGAATCTATGTCAATAGTTCGGATACGGATTATATCTTCAACTTTCTTGAATTAGATAGCGAAAACAATTCAGGAAAACTTAAATGGCCCTATCCCCAAGCGGGTCGAGATTCGCAAGGGAATCCAAATCCTTGGCCAAGTCATAGCGACAGTGGGCAAATGTGGAAGGATTACATTTACTACGTAAAAAATCTGAGTGGTTCCTATAATCGCAAATATGGTTTCCGTACACTGATGGATTATATGCAAGAAAGACGTTACGGTCGTGTTCATTCAGAAGATCTTTGGCGTTCGCCCCATTATCCTTTCCACGCAATCAAAGAAGGTAGTTCATTATTCCTGAACTTCCTGACAGATCTTGACTTTGGCGACGAAGTCGGCCTGGTCAGCTATGGTGCTTATGCAGTGCAAGAAAAAACGCATTATGATGGTGAAGTAGATATTGATATTACAGAGGATCCGATCACGGATGACTATGCAACCATTGACACAATTCAACGTCGTCACCAGGCAGGTGACTACGACGGCTGGACTGGTATGGGTGACGGCATCCTTAAAGGGCGTGAATTGCTTATAGGAGATGCCAATGACCCGAACGACGATGGATTCGCACGCTATGGTGCACGTCCAACGATGATTATCATGACGGACGGGCAGACCAACCAGGGACCATCAAGATGGAGCATGCCTGCTGGATTCGATTGGGCAGAGTGGACTGATTACGATGGTGATGGAGTGGCGGATTACTCCACGAGCGATTTGAAGAAGCAGTATTCCTTCTGGGAAGCAAGCGAGGCTGCCAAGAGGGGGATTACTTTGCACACCATGGCAGTTGGCGAAGGAGCCGATCGTGATTTAATGCAAGCCATCGCCTTTGCAGGAGGAGGCATTTATATTGATGTTCCTGGTGGAGCAACAGTGGCTGCAATGGAATCCCAACTCATGGAAGCTTTTCGGAATATTGCCTCGCAAGTACCGCCTGCCAAATTGGTGTACGAGCTATCGGCAAATCCTTAAAAGAGTTGGGGCTCGATTCCCCGCCCCCCTCGGTAGTCGGTGATTTGACGAGTGGCAGTGGTGTCCTATGCCGCAGTGTCTGTCTACACTTGTACCACCACACGCCATTGCTCGTGCAACGGCGTGTTTTTTATGGGCAGGACACCCATCGTAGGATTGCCAATAGAGATTAAATTTTTTTGATCAGGCACTCTGGCAATATCGATTAGTACACTGTTGCAAGTTACCCCAGAGGGTATTCTTGATATGAGTGTCTTCTCTAGCAGAAACGGATGAAATATCCGGGTTAGTCATCGTTGATGGCTGTACTATAGCGACGGCGGCGGTGGCTACGACGACGTCGATGCGAGCGAGTGACATAATCTCCCTCGACAAAATAGTAGCCGCTGAGCAGTTTATAGAAGAACAGAATGAGGAGCGTGCCTGCTATACCGATCAGCATGCCTAAGGGACTCACAGGAATGATCCGCTGTCCTTCTCGGAAATAGCTAATAACGCCACATCCCAAAATGGTACCGCCAACCCCCATGATTACGGTAGCAATTGCGCCACCTGGATCGCGACCAGGCATGATCCCCTTGGCAAGCAAGCCGACGACCGTTCCAAAACCAATCCATACCAGAACATCGTTGATCAGCTGCTGCAATGAATCATTCAGCAGGATGCCTTGTGTTTGGTCGATGCCATCCATGGCCATCTCCTGGGTGCGTGGGAAGCAGGAACTGTACTGAAGGGTCCTGTAGGGTAGCAAGGTCTGTATGAGCTGGCATTGATAGCAGCTGTTGCGTTTTCCAGAATTATCGATTTAAAATCAGAGGAAATTGTCAGTCTATCGAATGTGTTGCAATTAAAGAAAAAAGGCCGCAGCCTTTTAGGCCACGACCTTTTCTCTACTAAAAACAAACTTCTGGTCAAATTGCGACGGTGTGGAGTCGCTGGAAGAAAGACGCGTGTTGGACAGTGCTGCGCACTGCCATGGTATCAACTCGGGCCTATCCAAAAAATTGGTCCTCCCGCCGGAATATATGACCTTGAAGTTTGACTCCTTACTCTAAAGCCCATGATTCCCTAAAAGAATCATAAGTAGAGATATTTTGTGAGTTGAAGTACTCAATCGGCTTTTGCAGGCCTACGCTTCAGTGCAACCTTTCGATGAGCCGGAGACATTACAGTGTAATTGTACCTTCTAAAAGAGTGGTCCGTAAAGTTTTTCTGAGTTAGCAAAATGCGTGCCATTTAAGGTGTAGAATTCCAGAAAGAGGTGTCTACCTGGCAAACTGTAAAAACAGGCTACGAGGTCTGAATTCTCATAATCTTGCCCAGTATTCCCTGAACTGGTCTTGTGCCCATGGTCCGTGCCCACTACAAACTGGCCGCATTTTTTCTTTAGCTAAGACATGAGACCAGTCGTGTTGGAAACCCTATCGCGATTACATAATCGAACTACAGCGACAGCCCTTTTCTTGTCGGCAATCTGGTTAGGCAATTG
>PATG01000085.1 GCA_002713555.1 Planctomycetaceae bacterium | reverse complement strand
ACCTCATTTCTTCTTTTGGCACAGGCTTTGCTTATCCTATTAGCTAACCGATTGAGGTGGGCTTAGAAATGCTTGGAACACATGACTGGGCCGGAACAGAGAAGAGACATCCAACTACCGGGGTCGGTTAAAGAAGAGGATCATAAAAACGGACCTTAAATCGAGAAGAGGCAACAACTTTTGACGGCTTGCCCCTCCCCATAAAGCCGTCAATCGTTGTTGTCAAAGGTTCAAACTTACAAGCGAGCCAGGTTGCTAATCAAGCGAATCCTGGCTCGCTTGTTTTGTTATGGGTGTATCACAATAATACACATGTATAATAATAATACAGCAACAACATTGGTAGAGTAGCCCACTTGCCATTCATAAATGGCAAAATAAGAAAAAACGTAAATACCGAAACCTGGATGGCCTGTGGGCCGTTTCATAGGCAGATTCCCGCCTACCTGCGTTTCGCTCCTGATTTGGCTGCCATCAATTAAAACGCCTGGCTATTCGCAAGGTGAAGCGGGCCAGGTGAAGCATCGTCTTCACAGCACTCAAAAGACACAACGCTCAGAGGAATCCTAACGATGCTGCGAAAAATTATTTCGTTGCAAAATGGCCGTGTCTTTTTTCAGCACAGGCTGCAGTCACCCATATTGCTGGTCAAAGGGTTGCTAATCACTGGGGTGCTATTCCTTGTTATTTCAGTGAGTCACCTGTCTTACGCCGAGGTCTCTGACAATAACTCTAAAACTAGTGACCCTAACACGAGTTCCCGTTATACGTCATCCGCTGAGGATGCCACCATCCTCACCATCAACAACGCGTTGCGCAAAGCCTGGCAGGAAAATGGGCTGCGTCCTGCTCCTAAGGCATCTGACAACCAATGGTGTCGACGCCTATTCCTTGACCTGGTGGGACGTGTTCCCACGGTAAAAGAACTTGGCCAGTTCCAGGCGGACAAGTCGCGCAACAAACGCCGAAAGTTAGTAGAACGCTTGCTGGGTAGTGAATACAGGGATGATTTTACCCGGCATTGGACGGCCATGTGGACAAACACACTCATCGGTCGCACGGGAGGTCAACAACGTCAATCGCTGATCAACCGCTCGGCCATGCAGGAATATATCAAACAATCCTTGCTGGAAGACAAACCCTATGACCAGCTAACCAGCGAATTAGTGACCGCCGTAGGGAATGCCGACCCGGTTGGCGAAGAATTTAATAGTGCCACAAATTTTTTAATCGAAAAAATGGCCGAGAATGGTGTTCAGGCGACAGCCAAAACTGCGGAAATTTTTCTTGGCATCGCCGTTCAATGCACCCAATGTCATAACCATCCATTTAACGAGTACCGCCAAAACCAGTTTTGGGAATTGAATGCTTTTTTTCGTCAGACCCGCGTCGAGAGCATGCCCCATCCCGAAATTGAAAATCGCCGCATTGGAAAAATCGTCAATTGGGATTTTGCCGGAGAAGGCCGAAGCTTGTATCGTGACAACCGAAGTGAGATCGTATTAACAATGCGCGACGGCCAATTCGTCGATCGCGACGCGGCGCAGCTCTCAGAAGCCCCCATCTACTACGAACTACGCAATGGTCAACTTCAAGTGGCTTACCCCGTTTTTGTTGATGGCACGGCACTCCTGGATGAATTTGAGGACCGAGGTAGTGAATTCGGCAATAGCGGCTATCTGGAACATGTCGATCGCAGGCAAGAATTGGCCAGGTTCATTGTAGAATCGCGTGATTTTGACCGTGCACTCGTGAACCGAATGTGGTCGTACTTTTTTGGCTTTGGATTTACGAAGCCCATCCATGACATGGGCCCGCATAATCCGTCTTCTCATCCTGAACTCCTCGACAAGCTGGGGATGGCCTTTCGTGAGTCCGGATTTAATTTGCGAGAAGTGATGCGCTGGATCGTATTGAGCGATTCTTATGCGCGCAGTAGCAAAATCAGTAGCAGCAATCGCAAAGATGACCCCGCACTCGGTGTGCCACCCCAATTTAGCCGATTTTATGTTCGTCAAATGCAACCAGAGCAATTGTACGAATCGTTGCTGGTCGCTACGCAGGCCGATGCGACACTGGCAGCCGATCGACAAGAAAGGATGAAAGGCCGATGGCTGCAGCAATTCAGCACCGTATTTGGCACCGACGACGGCAGCGAAGCAACGACTTTCAATGGCTCAATTCCGCAAACTCTCATGATGATGAACGGCGACCTCATTCGCCGCGCTTGTAGTACCGGGAGCGGCAGTTTTTTGGATAAAATTGCCAATGATGATAACCTATCGAATCGCGATAAGATTTCCTACCTGTACCAGGCTGCTTTGTCGCGTCAACCTACACGAGAAGAAAAAAAAATCTGCAACGAGTTACTCGATGCGAACAAGGGCAATGTGGTAAGCACGTTACAAGACGTATGGTGGGCCGTATTAAATAGCAATGAGTTTATATTGATCCATTGAGATAGAGACCGACAGCAAATCTTGCACGTTACTCTTTTTGCGACACCTGGTATCGCCGGAGAACACCTATGACTCTTTTCAACACGCCAATCGGTATGAATCGTCGTCACTTCATGTCGCATTTAGCCGGATCGTCCGCAATGGCATATTCCGCTCTGGCTCTGACGCGCAGCATGACTGCCCAAGCGTCGACTCTCAAAAAGAATCATAAATCGTGCATCTTACTTTGGATGGGTGGTGGCCCTCCTACCATTGACATTTGGGACATGAAACCCGGCCAAGCGACCGGGGGCCAATTCAAGCCGATTTCGACGACCGGGGAAGGACAGATCACGGAACTGCTGCCCAAAGTGGCGCAGCAAATGCACCATCTCTCCATTGTGCGAAGCATGAGTACCCGCGAAGCAGACCATGAGCGCGGTCGATACTACATGCATACAGGATTCGTACCGAATCCCAACATCGAACATCCAAGTTATGGTTCGGTGATTGCGCACGAATTAGAAAAAGATTTGCAAGACCTCGAAATCCCACCCTTTGTATCGATTGGCGGTGGGAGTCAGGGTCCAGGCTTTTTAGGTATGGCCTACGCGCCTTTTCAAGTTGATTCGAATGGACAGGTGCGCAACGCCAAAGCAATCGTACCCGAAGCACGCATGCAGGATAGGCTACGTTTGCTAGGCCTGTTAGAAGAACGCTTTGAGCGCGAAAATCGCGGACCGGCAGCTAGCGAACATGCAAAAGTTCTGCAAAGTACCGTCTCCCTGCTTACCAGCAAGCAAATGGAAGCCTTTGGTGTACAAAACGAATCGCAAAAGACGCGTGACTGGTACGGAGAAAGCGGTTTTGGCCGCGGCTGCCTGATGGCCCGTCGGCTTGTCGAAACGGGCGTTCCTTTCATCGAAGTTAACCTGGGAGGCTGGGACTTGCACGAGAATTGTTTCGACAGACAACAAAGCAAGCTCCTTGAGGTCGATCAGGCCATGAGCGCCTTGGTCGAGGATCTGTCCACGCGCGGTCTTCTGGACAACACCATGGTGCTTTGGATGGGCGAATTTGGGCGCACACCTCGCATCAATGCCAACGCAGGTCGTGATCATTGGGCTCGTAGTTGGAGCATGGTTGCTGGTGGGGGCGGCCTGGCAGGTGGCAAGGTGATCGGCGCTACCAACGAAGATGGAACACGTGTAACGACAGAACCCTTTAGTTCGGAAGATCTGATGTCAACCGTTTGCCAGGCCATGGGGATATCACTCAATAAAAATTTCACTGCTGGCAATGGCCGTCCCATGAAGATTGCCGGCGGGGGCAAAGTGATTACCGAATTATTGGGATAAAATCCAACGGTTGCTGCTCACCGTCTTGTTGCAACTATTTTTGTTGCAACTATGTCTCCCTTGGGCCGTTTTCTCTTCATCATCGTTGCAATCGCAACCAAGCATCCTTTTCGCAGGGATACCCGGGAGGGTTCTCTAGCCCAGCTGGAACAACGTAGTAGGTTTTGTAGAGTGGGTTCCACTTTCCAAGAACCGGGAATAAAAAACTCCTGATTTCAGCTTGAGAGATACTAGCGATCAACGTGTTTTGCACTGGCGCTAGTCTCTACCCCATGACAACTTATGAATAAGATTGCTACGCCCGAAATGATTGCGCCCGTTCAGCCGTCCGAGGTAGTTCACCAGGATGAAAATGCTTCAGCAACAGTCCGCATCTTCATGTTGTGAATGGCGAGCACTACGCCGGCGCTGAGAGGGTGCAGGATTTACTAGCCGCAGAGTTGCCGAAGTTTGGGTTTGAAGTTGGTTTTGCATGCGTCAAGCCCGATCAGTTCCCTCGAGTCCGACATCGTGTCGATGGATTGCTAGTCGAACCGGCCTGTGTCAGTTCTCTCGCCCTGGCCATCGAAGAGATCGTGGCAGGCGATACGATGGACTATTTAACCCTCTCAAAGAATGCACACAACCGACATGCTGAGCTTTTTTCAGCCCAGGCCATGACCCGCAGTATGGCAGACGTCTATCGGACGATCTTGTGAGGGCCAAGCTTATTTGGCGGAGACAATACGCATCCAAGAATAAGCAGCAGGATCCGCCGATGATTCTGGGGACTTAGAGTAACGCCAAGCCACCCGGCTGGAAATGATGGCGCTATCTTTGCGTCGTTGGTTGGGGGGCAACTGCCTGGGAACCTGGTGGCTGTTGAGGTGGATTGGCTGGCAATTCTTGGACAACACGTTTCCAACCCAGGGGTGTGCGTGGAGCGTTGAAAAGGTTACCGAAGAGTGCGTTCAAGGTGCCGTTGACTGTAGAATCTTGGAACATGTAAACGGCTCTTTTTTTGCCATTCGGCATGTGAACTTGAATGGCCGTGGGCATCATTTTCTTGCGATCGAGCATGACATCGACGCGATAGTAGTTGGCTGCATCTGCCTGCCAACGAGGATAAGCCTCTAATTGGATGGATGTGGCATCGGAGGCCGTACTGCGAATCCAGTAACGGTGTTTGAGTTTTTCAGCTTCGGCACCAAATAAAAAGGGCAGGGGGCCGTCTACAATTGCTTGGCCCCTCATGCCAGGTGGCAATGGCTGTACGATCAATAGTTTGTCGGCATGGTTGTATTCATGGATGGCTTTGCCATCACATACCCAATGTTCGCCAACTTTTTTTTCTTGCAATATCCAATCACCCGGTTCCGCCGCCCCTTGTTGGGGATTTTGCTTTTGCCAAATGCGGATTTCAGTAATCTTAAAACTACCTTTGTCCGGTTTCGCATAAGAAAGCTGGCCCTTGCTTTTGATTGATGGAATCGTGTTACCCGGTCCAAAGACCAGGTCATATTCCCAGCGTTCAAATTGACAATCGAAGGTCTGGATTTTAGCACTCTCGGTTTCCCACATTTGTAGGATCTGATCTACGAACTGTTGCTCAACAGAATTTAGTTGAAACGGCGGACCAGCGAAATGAAGCGGGGTGGCCGTGGTTTGAGGGGCCCCCGATGAGGCAGGCAAGCTGGCAATTTGAGCGTCTGGTCTTTGCTCGAGTGTCTGTGTCTGCGAGGTTGGAGGCAACTGCACAGGCTGCAGTTGGCCAGGCAGGGCCTCATTGTTCTGGGGAGCCTGCGAATTCTGTGCGCAGGCCGAATGCCAAGATCCCATCATCCCTACTAGTACCAGGAAACTAAGCCTGCAAGTATACCTTCGAAGCATAAGTTGACTCTGGGTTGCAAACGTACTGATCACGGGTTCATTCAAAGTGGCGAGAAGCATAGCAATCCATGCACTATGCAACCAGACTGATTCCAGGCTGATTTAGGTTCTGGGAATTAAGGCCTCTATCGATACATCTTGACGCTCTGCTAGCATCGTGCGCACTATGCGAAATATCCTATCTTTCCTGGCCGACCATCTGGGCAGGATTGGTTTCACGCAAGGAATACTCCCATGATACTCCGCTGGAAACCCAGTTTTTCTGCCAGTTGCATTCACGCTCCTGCCTGCCTCCTGGAAGGATGGCCCTGGGCGAATGCACAAATGGCCAAAACACTCCAGCAGAGCTGCGAAGCATTTGTGTCTGGAATTGAGGCCAGTGGGTTGGATGCGTGCAAGGCCTTGCCACTCTTCACCGGTTTGGCGGCCGAATACGAAAGCAACCGGCAGCTGGTTGAAATTGCTACCCTGCGTCTTCGTGGTGCTAGTGCCTTGAGTCCAGCAGCTCTGGAACGCATTGCGAGTTTGCTCTCAGACCTGAAAAGGGTCTGCTTGGATGCACAGCCTGGATTAGAAGGTGAATTGGAATTAAGAATAAGACCGCTTCGCGAGCAATGGGAAGCACGAGGACCTGGTCTTTTATCACAAATTGCCAAATTGGCCGATCACCAATTCATTGTACCCACCGCTGAAGTGGTGCTAGTTCATCCTTGGGTTGGTGGTCATGGCCGGACTCACCCAACATTAAACCGTGTCACCCTGGAAGCAGTCCTTGCAAACCCCAGGCCTGAGTTTCCCGAACCACTTCGATTGGGCTGGCTCCTATCCCAATTGAATCTGGACCTGCCTCGATATGCGGACCTATTTCCAGGCCGTCGAAAACGGCTAGTCGCTAGCATGGCAACCCTGCCACTCGTGCTGTGTGCCGCCCAAAGGGTGGAATGGGCCGAATTGAGCGAAACGTCTCTTGAACAAGTTATGGCCTTCTGGACCAGGCCTGCTGGCATGCCGGACGATTTTGCCCAGCAGCTGCTCGATTGGTGGAAAACGTATGAAAGTGGCAAGTCAAGCTGGCCGGTGGCCCTCGCCGCGCTCAATCAAATGTTGCCCAAGGCAACATCAGAAGGTAATCGAGGTTGACGCAACAGGGCTGCCTGCGATTATACCGCACGCCCTAGGGGGCCTAACAACCACCACCCCATGACCCTACACAATGACCCTACACAATGACCCTACACAATGACGATCCAAGACATTCTCGAGAGAAATACCCCCTGATACGAATTCGTTTCTAGCACAGATTTCAAAACTGTTTTCTTCGCAAGAGATGCACGCGACAAACGCGTTCTGAAACTACTGCCAGGAATCTTTGTTCGTCTTCTTTTTTTATGAGGCGAAACCATGTTGTTCAAGTCTATGCTGTTCGTGATTCTCAGCTCGTTTGGGTGCTTGCGTGTTGCCCAAGTCCATGCAGATACACCACCCGATGAAACGCCCCCTGTCTCAACGGCACCCTCCTCCGTAGAACCTGCTACCTTCCATCAACAACCGGCACGTGTTGGCGATCGCGTCGCCCAACATGTGACCACCGCACTCGATTTACAAACTACAATCCTGCAATCTGCGAAAGTCGCCAACCAGAGTTTGACACGTTTCAGTCGGCAACAGAAACGTTTTATTGAAGTACTTGAAGTTGTCGAAGGTCGTGCAAAAAAAGCGCATGTGACTTTTCCTCTCTCACGGCAGCATGCTCCAGAAAATGGAGTTTCTTCTCCAGAAACCGTCCAGTGTGTCGAAGGCAAAAGTTACATCGTCGTGCGACAAGGCAATCGACTCGTCGTCACAGACTCCTCGGGGGCGATCCCACCGCAAGAAGAGTTTTCATTGGTGGTGAACAGTCTGCAATCACTCGGTTTGCCCAGTCCACTCGTAAAATACCTGCTGGGACGAACTGTGAAGATTGGCGAGCAACTGCAATTGCCTAAACAAATTGCCGAAGAAATGCTAGGCGTTGACGGCCAGTTGGGAAAAGCCGAAAAGTTCCACTTAAAGCTCCAAGAATTGAAGATGGTAGACGAACAACCTTGTGCTGTATTCGTGGCAACCATTGAGGCACAGGGAGATCCCGACAATCCAGTGACTCTGCGTGCCCGTGGAGAAGTCCTCATTCAAATCAATACTTGCCGTACTGTCTCAGCCAAACTGGAAGGGCCCCTGCGGATGTCAACTCTGGAAAAAACATCCGAGGGTGAATTCGAATACAAGGCCCAGGGCACAATGCAAGTAGCAATTCACTCCCAATATGGCTACGCCGCCAAATAGCCGCCCTTTTGCCCTCTACGAATTACGCCGTATAATTGCGGCAAGAAATGAATTCTTTTGTTCCCAGGCAGGGCTTACCATGGCAGTTCTCAGGAGACGATGGACTGGTCTACTCCTCAGTTGCGTAGCACTCTTGGGAGTGCTCTCCACTGCCCAGGCCCAACTGGACAATCACAATCTGAATGAAACCAAAGTTCTAAAAAAACCTGAGGCGAACAAAAGTGTCGGCAGTGTTCCTGAGGCGAACACAAGTGTCGCTTTGGTCCGCGTGCGTTTGCCAATCACTGGTAATGCCGACCAGATTTTGCAATCAATCTTGCTGCGGGTGCGTGACGACTTACTATCGCAAGCACGGCTGAATACAGACAGCCGCCGACCTTTGTTGGTGCTGCAATTTGATCCGCCTACACAAAACGACAATCCCGGATCAAGCAGCCAGTTTGAACGTGCCTTGTCGCTGGCTCGATTTCTTTGCACTCGACAAATGTCTGAAGTCAAAACGGTGGCTTTTGTACCACGTACCATCCGAGGACACGGTACCTTATTGGCACTTTCCTGCGAAGAAATCGTGATGGCCCCAGATGCTTTGCTGGGAGAAGCCGCAGCAAACGAAACAGATCCGGGAACTATTCTGGATGCCGTGGTACCCGCTTATCGTGTCATCGCAGAGACGAAGCGCACCATTCCTGTGGCCTTGGCAATCGGCATGATCGATGCAAAGGCCGAAGTTCTTCAGGTCAAAACTGAACAAGGCATTGATTTTGTGTTACGCGAAGACTTTGATAATTTTGCTGCAGATCGCGTTATCCTCGAAGAAAACACGCTTGTCCCCAGTGGCTCACTGGCTGAATTCGACGGCCGTGAGGGACGCCAGTTCGGATTCGTTAAATATCTAGCTTCGAATCGCGAGGGTCTGGCTCGGGCTTTGGGGTTAACTGCCGAATCTCTTCAGGAACGTGACTTGCTCGCTGAAAACTGGAAGCCGGTCCTGGTAGATATTGAAGGACCCATCACGGCACAGCTGGCCAGCCAGATAGAATCACTGGTCGGTCGAGAATTAGCACAAGCCAATTGCAACTGGATCGGGGTACGGATCGACAGTGCAGGTGGCGACATGGGAGCCGGCGTACGCATTGCCTCTTTCTTGGCACACCTCGATTCGAACACAGTCCGTACCGTGGCTTACGTACCAGAAGAAGCTTCAGGAGGTGCTGCAATCATTGCACTGAGTTGTGATCAATTGGTCATGCATCAGGGTGCAGAACTCAAAGCCCGAAATATTACCCGCCAGCAGCAGCAATTCGTTTTTGCCGATGATCTGGATGCAGCACGGCAAGCAATCCGTGAATCGCTAGCTGCCGGCCCCCCAAAAAACTGGTCCTTGCTCACAGCAATGATTGATCCCAGTATTGAACTCTATGAGTACCACAACAAAAAAACGGGTGAAAAATGTTTAATGAGTTCAGCCGAAGCAGGTGCGAAGGAGGACTCCGATGATTGGCAAAAACGCGAGCCACTCCTGGCTGGTCAAGAACCATTAGTCCTGGACAACCTACGTGCTGAGCAACACAAACTGGCTTGGAGAACCGTAGAAAGTTTTGATCAGCTCATTGTGCTCTATGGATTGGAACAAGAACCACGAGTCCTAAAACCCAATTGGGCACTGGAATTGGTAGAAGCGTTGGCCTCACCAGGAGTGGCCGCATTCCTGCTTACGATTAGTTTCTTTGGCATCTACTTTGAGCTCCGAGCCCCTGGGATTGGTGTGGGGGCATTTATCAGTGCAGTCGGTTTTCTGCTGTTTTTTTGGAGCATGTACCTCAACGGAACGGCCGGCTGGCTGGAAGTGATTTTGCTATTAGCAGGCATCTGCTTTATTCTGCTCGAAATCTTTGTGCTGCCTGGCTTTGGAATTTTTGGTCTTGGTGGCGGTATCATGATTATCGCCTCAGTCATACTCGCCAGTGTCACCTTTGTGTGGCCGCATAGCGAAGCCGAAATTTCCGAACTCACACACTCTGTCGGTACGGTGGGAGTCGCCATTATCTGTGTGATTGCCCTGGCCACTATTTCACGACATTATTTGCCTTACGCACCCCTGTTTCGTAATGTGGTGCTTGAACCGCCCCTGCCCGAAGAACGGGCCGTGCTTAACCAACGCGAAACACTCGTCGATTACACGAACCTGATAGGCATATGTGGCGTGGCCGCCACCGACTTGAGACCCGCAGGCAAAGCTACGATTGACCATGAACTGATCGATGTGATCGCTGAAGGTGAACCTCTCGAGCAGGGGACCCCAGTGATTGTCGTGGATGCGCATGCCAATCGCGTCGTAGTCCGTGCCGTGGGCCCAACATGATGCAAACTATTTCAAGATCCGTAATACTCCTAATTCCATGCCCCCCTTCTCCAACTCACAAACTTCTGAAAAATGACCGAAATGGAACCCGTTTGGGCTACCCTCTTGTTGCTGCTTGGCTGTGGGCTTGTCGTCCTGGAAGTATTTCTTCCCTCGGGAGGCATACTAAGCTTCCTCTCAGCGGTCGTAATTATAGCCAGTCTGGTGATGGCTTTTCTGACCGACTTTTCAACAGGATTGACCTTTCTTCTGATTACGGTGTTTGCGGTACCGTCTGCCATCGCTTTTGCATTCAAGGTATGGCCGCTAACGCCAATGGGAAAATCTTTTTTGGGTGAATTGCCCACGACGGCCCAGATGATTCCGGAAGACACGAGAAAGGCCTTGGTAGGCCGCGCTGGCATTGCCAAATCAAAGATGCTTCCCTCTGGCTCCGTACTAATTGATGGCAAGTTTGTGGATGCGGTTAGCCAAGGTAGTGCAATCGACAAAGGGCAAGCTGTCGTGGTAGTCGAAGTTCGTGCCAACCGTGTGGTGGTTCGCGCCGCCGATCCGGAAGAAGCCCGACAAATCGAAGCCGACCCTCGCGATATCTTCACCAAGCCTATTGACGAGCTAGGACTCGAGTCACTTGACGAACCATTAGGTTGATTTTATAGCCCATTCAAGTTAAAAAACAGCATCCACTGTTTGAAACTTTAAACGGCAGAATCTCAACCCATTTGAGAAAGCAAGGTCGATGGCTATTCCTTCCTATCTGATTGATGTCCCTACCTATCTGACTAAGGTCGCTATTGGTCAACCGATGACACTTGGTACCCCCTTGTTGGCAGTCGATACTAAAGTGTTCTTGATTGCCGGGTTTGCGGCACTCATTATTGGGTTGATTTTTATTGGCATTATGTGGCGTTATGCGCGCTTGTGGATTCAATCGGTAACCACCAAAGCGCGGATTGGCATTTTTGACTTGATCCGGATGACTTTCCGAAAGGTCAATCCAACGGTCATTGTGCGTAGTAAGATTATGGCTGTTCAAGCAGGACTCGACGATGATGAAGACCTCTCCACCAAAGCGTTAGAAGCACACTATCTGGCTGGAGGCAATGTCCCCCTGGTCATACGATCGATGATTGCCGCACGCAAGGCAAAAATAATTGATCTCGCATACAAACAAGCCACGGCAATCGATCTGGCAGGACGAAACATCTTGGAAGCTGTCCAGACGAGTGTGTATCCTCGCGTGATTGATTGCCCCTCACGTGAATCGAAACGAAACTCTTTGGACGCTGTGGCGAAGGATGGAATTCAGCTCAAAGTACGTGCCCGAGTGACAGTTCGTGCCAACTTAGAGCAGCTCATCGGTGGTGCCACCGAAGAAACCATCGTAGCTCGCGTTGGAGAAGGCATTGTCAGTGCTATTGGTTCGGCCGAAACGCATGCCCATGTTCTGGAGAACCCGGATACGATCTCCAAAGCCGTACTGGCACGTAAGCTTGACTCACAAACTGCATTTGAAATTGTTTCGATCGACATTGCTGATATCGATGTCGGTGACAATATCGGAGCCCGTTTGCAGGCGGATCAGGCAGAGGCAGATACGCGAGTTGCCAGAGCACAGGCGGAAGGCCGTCGGGCCATGGCGGTCTCGCAGGAGCAGGAACAATTCGCCAAAATGGAAGAAAACCGCAGTCTTTTGGTGGAAGCTGAGGCCGAAGTCCCCCATGCCATGGCCGAGGCATTCAACTCTGGGAAGTTGGGTATCCTTGATTATTACAAATTGAAAAACGTTCAAGCCGATACGGACATGCGCGACTCGATTGCGAAAGTAGGAACACGACGTGAATAAGTTCGAGTTGTTCTGAAGCGACCCGACTAGAACACCTAAGCTCTCAACGGCTCGCAATCCATGACCTTCAAAGTAAACAACCCGATCCACCCACAATAACCGACCCCATCCACAATGGTCCCCATGATTTTGCTTTCTCAACTACCTGGGATCCTCGCTGCCGAGTGGGTGCAGATCGTCATTGGCGGGATTGTCTTTATTTTCTATATCGTAGGCCAGCTCATGAGCCTCCGGGGCGAAGCCAAGGCAAAGCCAAAACCCGGGCGTCGTCGGCCAGCGCCGGCCCCCGATATAGAGGAACAGGTCATCCTCTTGGAGGAGGAACACGAGGTTGCCCCACGCCAGCCCGTTGATCAAGCTGAATCCCTGCGAAATGAGATCGAAGATTTTGTACGTCGTGCTCAAGGTAGACCGCCGCAGCAATCCCCGAAACCGCGCCAGCGACCGGCACATAGCCCTCAGGTTAAACGGCAACAGGTTCGTAGCCAACGCTCTCCCAAGAGTGAACCAAAACAAAAACACCCACAGCCTGAAGTGGCTCCGCCCACTCTCCGCTCCGAAGGCCTGCCCGAACATGTTTCACGACACATTCGACCTGGCAAAGTTGCCCAGCATGCCGAACAATTGGGATCGGACGTAGGACAATCCGACGAACGAATGGAATCGCGGTTGCACGAGAAATTCGACCACACGCTTGGCAATTTGCAACAAAGTGATGCACCTTCCGAAGAAAAACGAGAGGAGGATGCGGCAGCCCAGATTGCTGATCTCCTGAGCCATCCCGAAGGGGTACGACAGTTAATCCTGGCCAATGAAATCCTGCGTCGCCCTCAATGGTAATTCACCTGCAGAAAGGAAATCGTGGTAGGCGAATCCAACTGTAACCCACAGCTGGGACAATTCGTGAGGCGCCTGACAGAGTATCGTTCAATGTCTTTTTTCTATCTCCAAATATGGGTACGAGATGCCTCTCTACGAATATGTCTGTCAAAATTGTGAACTGACCCAAGAATTACTCCTGCAAGGCGATCAGCAAGCAGTGTGCTAATGCCTGGAAAACACTCCCGCACAGAGAGGCTCAAATGAACGCTGAAAGTCACTTCAAGGACTGGACTGCTCGCGAGGAGATCGCGGAGCGACTCATCCCGCTTGTGGGAAGCCTCTACCGAGAGTTCGGTGTGATCACGACGGTCTATGGAAAGACGCTCGTTCACAAAGATCCAACCGCGATCATCAAGGCACACAAGTATGCCCGGAAGTTCGATGGTGCGAGTGCTCTGAACATGTCGGAGTCTGAAGATGTCATCTCGACCATGATACGCCTGGATCTTGCTCCCGCACGGGTCGATATTGGGAAGCTCATCAGCGCGTACCGCAATTCGAATGTCGCCCTTGAGGAGTTCCTACGCGGCCAACTTGCGACGATCGTCGATCGGAAGGGGAGTTTGCTCGACGCACCCCGAGATGTCGTCCTCTATGGATTTGGCCGAATTGGTCGACTGCTCGCTCGGATGCTTGTCAACAAGGTGGGTGGCGGAGACAAGGCCAGACTTCGAGCCATCGTGGTTCGACCCAAAGGCGAGGACCTCGGGCGTCGTGCCAGCTTGCTCCGGCGAGATAGTGTTCATGGCCCCTTTGCCGGAAGTATTGGACTCGATTGGGAGAACAATGCACTGATCGTCAACGGCAACTTCGTGAAGTTGATCTATGCCAACAGCCCTGATGAGGTGGACTACACGGCCCATGGAATCAATGACGCCGTTGTGATTGATAACACCGGCAAATGGCGTGATGAAGAGGGCCTTGGGCTCCACCTCAAAGCAAAGGGTGCTTCGAAGGTCATCCTGACCGCACCAGGGAAGGGGAGCATCCCGAACATTGTCTTTGGGGTAAACCATCAGGAAATTTCTGAGGATGTCACAATCCTCTCGGCGGCCAGCTGCACAACCAACGCGGTTGTCCCTCCGCTGAAGGTCATTGAAGATCAATTTGGGATTGTCTCAGGACACCTTGAAACGGTTCACGCCTATACCAACGACCAGAACCTCACGGACAATTACCACCCGAAGGCCCGTCGGAACCGCTCTGCTGCGATGAACCTAGTCATTACGTCCACTGGCGCGGCCTCTGCAGCAGCCAAGGCACTTCCTTCCTTGTCAGGCAAGCTGACTGGGTCGGCGATTCGCGTCCCGACACCCAACGTCTCGCTTGCTGTGCTGAACCTCCAGCTGAGTACAGAGACAACGCGGGAAGAGCTGAATGAGCACCTTCGACAAGTCGCGATGGACGGACCTCTTCAAGATCAAATCGACTGGACTTCGGCACCCGACGTCGTGAGTATTGACCAGGTTGGTAATGACCACGCCTCGGTGATTGATGCCACTGCGACGATTGTCGAGGGGAAGAAGGCTGTCATCTATGTCTGGTACGACAATGAGTACGGATACAGTGCTCAGGTGCTTCGGCTTCTTGGCCACAGTATCGGTATGCGTCGTCCACTGCTGCCTGAATAGGAAGGGTGTAGTGGGGAATGAATCTAGCTAGCGGCTCGAGCCGGAGCCGCCTCCTCGACCGCGTCCACCGCCTCCTCCTCGGCCTCGTCCTCCTCGGCCCCTAAAGCCCCTCCTGCTGGCTCCTGTGGCTCAGGATGTGGATGTTTTCCGAACGGATGACACCTGCAGACGGTACAACAGGTAGGACCGATCCATAAATCCGCAAGCCACCCAAATTGCCTAGTCATAAGTTTGACACTTGTTTCCCAGCCTGATTATACTGCGACTGTAGGAATTATCTCTTGTCATGGCAGTACTTTGGGGCATTTTACGACGTCGGGTAGCAGTCCACCCGGACTCTCTTGACGCCCCAAGAATCTTGCCATGACATGGCCGAGCTCGGATGCTCTTCGTCACGGAACATTGCTGGACGTGGTCAATCTGGTGGCAAGCCCAAACATTGCCCGATTGGGAGTCACTGGATGCGAACTGTGCCTTGCTTCAATGAGGATCTGATTCGATGAATTTGCTCGCTAAGATCATAACCTGGGTTATTTTAGTTGTCTCAATTGTACTGATGTCGATTTCGATGACGGTCTACTCAACACACAAAAACTGGAAAGCAGTAGCAAGCGGATTGCAGACCAAACTCAACGAAGCACGAAATCTAAACGAGCAACTGCAAAGCAAAAAAGACAGTCTCGAAAGCCAGTTGGAAGCCGAAGTCGAAGCAGCGATTCAAGAAGTTCGTAAACTTGAAACGGCTCGGGACCTGCTTCTCTCCCAAAGAGACTCCACACAGTTGGCCCTAGATCAACTGAAACAAAAAGAACGCTCCAATACGGCGGCTCTGGCATCGACTCAAGCAACCAATGAAAAACTAACCGAAGAAGTCGAGAAGCTCCGCGAAGACATACGCATAAATCAACAAGCACGCGACGAAGCCTTCGTAGCTGCCCTCAAAGCCACCGACGAATTGCATCAGGCCCAGGGCAAGTTGACCTTACTCACCGAACGTAATATCCAATTAGCCCAGGAAGTCGGAGAACAAACGAGCTTGCTTCGATCCAAGGGGATCGACCCCAATACATCGCCCGATGAAGTCGTGCCCACGGTACGTGGTGTGGTCAGTGCGATGCACCGTACGGCCGGTGCCCAACTCATTGAAGTCACCATCGGAGCCGACGACGGCTTGAAGCCAGGGCATACGATTGAAATCTTTCGCGGACCCAACTACCTGGGGCGCGCTGAGATCATGAAGACTGAACCGGATCGGGCTGTCGGTCGCGTCCTTCGCAAGTTTCAACAGGGACAGATTCAGGAGAACGACAATGTCGCAACCAAACTTAGAGTCGGTTAACGTACCGAGCGTCATCAACAAAAAGCCGCAGTTAACCGTTTATACCATGATGTTGATCGTGTCTCTGATTGCGCTTTTGATCACGATCCTGTTTCTCTTTCTGGAATGGAGAGCCTACGAATATGACTCGGGGAGTGCGGTGGCCTCGATCACCTCACCTTGGCAGCAACTCTATTCCACAAACTTGAGTTAACCCGGTTTTACACTTCCCCCTCTTCGGAAACGCGCGCACTAAGCTCACGATCGAGATCCAAGAGCGAAGCGGGGTCGTCTTTTACCATATGGAATTTGTGAACAATTTCGCGCGCGGCTTTTTCTTCTTCTACTTGCTCCGTGATAAACCACTCCAGCTCGACCAAAGCGGCAAACGCTTTTTCTTTGAAAGCAAGTTCGTAAAGTAAATCAATTTGTCCCGTCACAACCTGCTCCTGTGCGAGAGCTTTTTCAAACACGGCAACAATTGATTCAAAATCGTTATCGGGCTTGGCAATCTCTCGGAACGTCACCCGACAATTGCGTGCAATCAAAAAGTCATGCAACTTCATGGCATGCACCCGTTCTTCATCACTCTGCAAACGCAGCCAATGGGCGCACCCAGTAAACTGTTTGTGCTCACACCATGCTGACATCGCCAAATAACTATACGATGCGAACAGTTCATTATTGAACTGTTCGTTTATGGCGTCTTGCATCACTTGGTTCAGCATCGTTATCCGCTCCTACAGCGCGAGTCGTTTTGGCACTATCAGCTCACAGATTCCCCAGGACGTTCAGGATTGCCTAGGACGTTCAGGATTGTAGCGGGTAGCGAGCAAAAGGGGCCGGCCTTGGTTTACTACTCAATGTTGGAATTGTAGACACCAAGCACAGATTGTCTACATCGCTCGCCATTCAAGCGAGCCAAAGAAAAATGAAAAGCCCGACAAACGACAACTATCGCTCACGAGCCTCAGTCTCAAGACAGCCTCAGTCTCAAGACCGCCTCGCCCTAACGTCACAGCAATCTTTCCAACAGAAAGCAGCTATGACCAAACACCCCACCTTTCGTCATAGCGATCTTTCCAACGGAAAGTCGCTATGACCAAACAAATGGGCCCGACTGGAGTCGAACCAGCACGCCCTTGCGGGCACATGCCCCTCAAGCATGCGCGTCTGCCAATTCCGCCACGGGCCCAATAATCCATCGAGTCTACTCGGCTCGAATCGCCCGTCAAGGCATCGTTTTTCTGCCAAATCGCAACAGGCCTAAATATTCAAATCGCCCTCTCGCGAAACGTATGCCTTGGGAGACTCTGCTTCCTGCGTCTCCAAACGACTTACCACGGCGCAACCACACGAATCGCTCCAAACATTCACGGCTGTACGCCCCATATCGAGCACACGATCGACGGCAATAATAAGCCCTTGACTTTCGGTGGGAAGACCGACTGCCTGCAGAATGATCACCATCATCACCAACCCCGCGTGAGGGATTCCGGCAGCACCAAT
>PATG01000137.1 GCA_002713555.1 Planctomycetaceae bacterium | reverse complement strand
GGAGTCATCAAGTCCGTTACCCCCCCCGGCCCAAGTTATGGCCATATGATGCCACGCACCATCGTTAACGCTTGGCGACAGCAGTTTTTTATTCGCATGCGAAGGATCGAAAGTCAAAATACCATCATTACCATCCAACCTCATTCTGAAATTTCCTCCAAAGCTCCCACCTCCATATTGGAGCATTGCTTGATTGCTCGTGGTGGTTGCAAACCACATCGCCACCGTCCTTGCTGAGGTTCCAGTAGGCCCAATGATGGCGGATGTGAGAACATAGTCATCTACACCGTCGAAATCCAGACCGCCACCGACCTTTCCCGTGGTCCATTCCGATCCCGTCATGTTGGTCAAGGTGCCTGTATTGCCGTTGCCACTGGAGTCCGCCGCGGTGGTGCCTGATGTTTCGTCGAACTTCCAGTGCGCAAGCAAACTGGCCTGCGCCTGCGTAAAGCCAAGCAAAGACAGTGAAACCGCAATAGCCAGGGTGTTGATTGTTTTAAACATTTGTTTGTCTCCTCTTGAAAAGTGGTAAAAGTTTTCCGAAACGAAACGTTCGACTCGTTTTTGTTGTGAGTTAGTCATGTTGTTTGTCTCCTCTTGAAAATTGGTAAAAGTGTTACGAAGCGAAACGTTTAACTCAGCCTGCTGGTGGGCATTACCCCTGCCCGACGTGTCTTCATCTTCTCTAATGGGCGGTACGTGTCGCCTTGGTAATCGTTGTTGTTAAAGAACCAATCAATTTTTGACTGCACAATCATGGCTGCACGGCTCGGTACCCAAATTCTGGCGTAAGCTCGTCAACCAAATCGGATGCGGTGGCTTACAAACGTAGGCCGTCGCGCCCGCGGCACGGGACGTGATTTCGCCTTCCTCCTCGTAATCGTCATCGACCAGAAAAACTGATGCATACGGGTCGCGTTCCCGAATCGACTGGAGCAGATCGACTCCAGCCATATCCGGAATCCGAGTATTAATTAGCCACAAACCGTCAAACAGCGCCCTGTAAACGCGAAGCGCCTCTTCGCCAGATCTGAGCAGAGACGTTCTGATTTTCCATTTCGCTGCTACTTCAGTGAACTGTTTGTAGTCTTGCAAATTCGGATCAACGACAATCACGTCGCTAACGGCATTGATAGTGCTATCCATGTGATTTACCTCCTGGTGTTAAGCCACCCACAACGGCGCGCTGTGTTGGCTGCCGAAAGAAAAAGCAAGCTGCGTGCCAAATAAAATCGCAACAACGAATTCAGTTCGCTAAGTCATGGCTGTCCAAACAGATGCAATCACCAAAAAAATGGACCGCACCGTACGGGCAAGAAATTAGCTAACCGAAGGTGACCGCAATCGATTACGAATTGTCCGTTTCCGGACAACCAGCCCTGGGGAGCGATCCACCGGATCGTCCGATTTCGGACAGGGGGAGACGCAGGGAGATACGAGAGAAGGCTCATTGAGTGAAAAAATGGCGGAAGAAACCCACCAGAAGGGTGTCACTAGAGAAACTTACTAAAATGCGTGATCGTGCTTTCTCAAGGATACCGCAACGACAACGGCAACTGTCGACACGAAAAACAGCAAGCAACTCTAGGCACAAATCAGGCGAGCGAGGGCGTTTCGATGCCGTGCTTTACTACCTTTCGCAACAGCGCCTGCCGAGAGATGCCCAACAGCCGCGCGGCTGCCGAACGGTTGTAGTAAGTGTGTTCGAGCGTCTGCAAGATATGCTGTCGCTCGATATCATCCAGCGTGTTCCATTCTCGATCGTCCAGATGAACCGGTGAAACAATTGCCTCGCTGGGCTGCTGGCTTTCTACCTCTATTGGTCGAGAACCGGCGCCAACCCGAGTTTCAAGCAGACTTCGTACATACTGGAGTGAAATCATAGGGTCGTTACAGCCTACGACCGCTTGTTCCAAAAAGTTTTTGAGTTGTCGAACATTCCCAGGCCACGAGCAGACCTCGAGAAATTCGATCGCGCCAGGCGTCAGTTTTTTCTTGGGCATACCGTCCTGGGCGAGCTGTTCCAGGAACACTCCGACAAGAGGGACGATGTCTTCCCGCCGGTCGGCGAGAGACTTGGTAGGAAAGCAGACCACGTTCAGTCGGTAGAACAGGTCTTCGCGGAAGCGTCCGGCACTAACTTCTGCTTCAAGGTCGCGATTCGTGGCAGCAATGACTCGCACGTCGACCGGAATGCCATCGTGCCCGCCGACCGGTACAACGACGCGTTCCTGTAAGACCCTCAGCAATTTGGCTTGTAGCGAGAGTTCCATCTCGCCAATTTCGTCCAGAAAGATAGTTCCTTGATGGGCAGCTCGAAAACACCCTAACGATGCGCGGCTGGCACCGGTAAACGCTCCTTCGAGATGGCCAAACAACTGGCTGGCCATTAGTTCGCCCGTCAGGGAGGCACAATCCACGGCAAGAAAACGGTTCGCAGCACGGAGGCTATGGGCGTGTAGAGAACGTGCAATCAACTCCTTGCCTGTACCGCTGGGACCGCTAATCAGAACGCTGGAATTGTAGGGCGCAAAGCGTTTAACCTGCTCCCGCAGTCTCAACGTCCAATCCGAAACGCCACAGATCAAGCCTTCACGCTGCCTGCGGACTTCATCAACGACAGTAGCCATGAATATCTCCTCTAATGTTCACTGGTGCGCAACTCAAGACCTCACGCAATATGGTTCGGCCTGGCCGCCAAAAAAGAGAGAGTGGCCCGAATGGACGAAAGCAGATAGCGCCACTGAGCAGAGAGAAGAGCAGGGCAGGGCTGGGGCAATGGCTCTGTGGAACCGCTGAAAAGGAAAAGAAACGCACTTCCGCGAAGGCCGTCCACAATAGGCGCGCATGCGCCCCAAGAACTTTAAGGGTAAATCGGGATGCAAATTGAATCATTAGCGTTACTCGCAAGTCCTGAAGAATACTTTCCGCTCGGCCACTGTAACTTTGGACTATAGCTGAATGCAAGAAAAAAAAGATGAGAAAAACAGGGCGCGCATCGGGCTGACGTTACGACGGCGGCGGCGGCGATCGGCAAGATAGCGATTGCCAAGCACTCCGCAGGTGCCGCAACACCTGTGGGGCCAATGAGTTACCAAAGATCTAATTGGCAGCCTCGCCGCCTTGTTTCGTTTGGTAGTTTTTTCGGCCCCGAATCGGTGAAATAGTTTTCGACGCCAGAGAGTCCAATGGACGATGTACGGAGGCATTCCTTCGATTGCAGAGAGTTTAAGCAACGCCGGATGCTTTGTCGAAATCCTGATAAACGACGTGGATTAAGACTCGACGCTGCTGAGCAAGCAGTGGTGTCCATGTCTCCTGACATGGTAGACTCAGGCAATTAAAAAACGATTCAACGTAAAAACCTCAGCCGATTGTTGCTGTAGGCGGTTGTCGCTTAAGTACGGAAAACAATTGTAGCAATTGACGTTTTGAAAAATAGTGGGTGTGATTCGTTTACCCTTACACAGCAATTGGCACCCGCGTTTGACGAGTAAATTTCATGACCAAAAAATACTTTTTGATAGCTTGCTTCATTCAACTTTTTTTCTTCGGTTGAAAAGTGGTAAATTTTTTCCGAAGCGAAACGTTCGAAGCAGATCGCTAGCCGCGCGCTCCTGCGCCGGCGTAACGTCAGTCCCAGGCTGGCCAGCGATGCTAACAGCAGTGTGTGTGGCTCGGGGATGGTGAACGCCAAAGCGTGGTGATAACCCGCCGCAATGTGTGTGAAGTCGGTACCGAGGGGGTGGCGGTGACCTGGTTATAGCCGTCAAGCCCCCAGCTTATGATCGAGCCGTCCGACTCATGCCGAATGGCATGAGTACTCGGTTGCTCCCTTCTCCCTTTACTCAACCAACTCGGTCCGCATAATCGCCCGCCAGTTCCAGCGCAGGGCCTTTTCATCGGGCTGCGAGGTTCCTAAGAGCGTGCCTAGCAACAGTGTGGTGAGCAGGCTTGCGGGAGCCACCCAAATTGCACCGATAGAAAGTGCCGGGACATATCCCAGAATCAAGGCAACCGCGACTCCAATTAGGGCTGCGATGATTGTGCTTGTGGTCGTAGCTCGTTTGGTAAACATTCCTAGCCAGAAAATGGCGAGCATCACTGCTGTGAAGGAGCTCAAAATCTTGACCAACACATCAAACAAGGTTCCGAAATTCTCCACGTAGCAGGCCAGTGTGATGCCAACCGCTCCGACGGCAATCGTCAGCAACCGCGAGATCCAAACCTGCCGATGTTGCTCTTCGACGGATTCCTCTGTGTCGCCATCTTCTCTATTGAGATAGAGTCGACGATAAAAATCAACCATACCAACAGTGGTCAGAGAGTTGAGTGCCGAGTCGACACTGGAAAGCGAAGCTGCCAATATGGCCGCCAGCACCAGACCGGTGACTCCCACCGGAAATATGTCGGCCATCACGTAGGGGAAAATTCGATCTGTGTTGTCCGCTACCCAGTCAGGAAATTCACCACCCGCTTTGATGTACGTCACTAAGGCAACCCCGACAATAAAAAGCAAGACCATCCAGGCAATGTCGGCTACGGCCGTAATCAAGAAACTTCGCCGAGCATGTCTGATAGTTTTTGCTGTTGAGAACCGTTGGATCATCACCTGATCGCTGGTAAAGCCTCCAAGTCTGACTATCCAAATCAGGATAATTCCGGGTATTACCAAATCGATCGAGAAATATGACCAGATTTTTCCGTGCCAGGTGGAGGTATCGATATCGGGATTGGGATGATTATCGAGGCCTTCGGTGAACATCTCTGCGTATACCGTCGAAAAGCCCCCTTCAACATGCGAAAGGACAACGACCAAGGTGACAACAAGGCCGACCATCATGAGTATGAATTGAGTAACATCATTCCAGATGACGGCCTTAATGCCTCCCATCATCGTGTAGAAGGTGACGACCGCCCCCAGTGTGACAATCATCGGCACAATCCACTCGGGATGACCGACCGCAGTGGTGAGCGCCAGGCAGGGGACGTAGAGTGCTCCAGCCATCCAACTGAGTCGCCAGGCGAAAAAAATACAAGAGGCAAAGGTGCGCATGTCGTCACCAAATCGAAGTCCCAGGTATTCGTAAGCGCTCATAGAATTGATGCGCCGAAACATGGGGATCACGATAAAAAACATGTAGGGATAGATGATCAGCCAGGAACCATTGAACAATACATTCAACCAACCTAAACGTACCACGGCCGACGGTGTATTCAAATAATCGAGGCCACTATTGAGCGCAGCCATCAGGGAAATCCCTACAGGGATCCAACCCATCCCTTTGTGTGCCATAAAGAAATCGAGCAGCGAATCCTGCTTGCCCGAATGGTAGATGCCGACCAGCACCAGGATGACTATGTAGGCCAGGACGATGCTGATGTCGATGGGGTGTAGTGTTACGGTTGGCATTTTTCAATAATTCGTAAACGATCCGTCAGGACGATGGAAATGAGGCGGCTCGGTCATGTCGGCTGGGAAATCTTTAGCGGCTTCTGCATCAAACGTAACACCCAGGCCTGGTGCGGTTGGCACAGTCAAGCAGGTACCGTCTTTCAGTTGAAAATCGCACTGAATGACTTCGGGTATCACATCCGGCGGGAAAAGCACTTCTTGCGGGCCGGCATTGTCGCACGAGAGGTCAACGTGTAGCGAGGCGGCTGTGCATATTGGTCCCAATGGGTTATGCAATAACATCTTGATGAAATGGGGCTCGGCCATGGCGGCGATTTTTTTTGCTTCGGTAATCCCTCCGGTAATACAGATATCTGCCCGAGCGAAATCAATCCATTCATTCTCTATAGGATCGCGGAAGTCCCATCGTGCGACCCATTGCTCGCCGGCGGCCAGCGGAACGGTCGTTTGGGAGCGAATGCGACTATACCCATGCGGATGTTCGCTGCGGATCGGATCTTCCACCGCATACATGCCAAGTGGTTCTACTTCGTGGCAAAACCAGACGGCTTCTTCCGGAGAAAGCCGCGTGTGTAAGTCGACCATCAATTCTAATTGGTCTCCGACGGCCTCGCGTACCGCTCGCAATTGTCGAATCAACTGACGAACAGCTGGGCGTGTGTCATAGGTATCTTCTTGCGAAGGCAAAACGACACGAAAAAATTTATACCCTTGCTGTTGAAGTTTTCGCGCAAGTTCCACGGACGCATCGGGGTCTGCCTTTTGGACACAACCAAGAAGATCCCCCGTATCCATCTGATGATGTTTGTTGAGGTATCCAGGATTGGTAAAGGCCTCCACAGTATCCCGGCATCGCCCCCCCAGGAGTTCATACACGGGAGCATCATAGATCTTGCCTTTGATGTCCCACAGCGCGATGTCGATGGCTGAGATAACCGAACCTATGAGACGGTCTGCGGGATAAAACCCTCCGCGCCACATCCGCTGCCAAAGGTATTCTATCCGCTGCGGGTCCTCACCAACGAGCCAGAGCTTCATATGCTCAACAGCACCGATGATCGCTTTCCAGCGGCGCTGCAAACCGGCTTCTCCTACGCCGACGATTCCTTCGTCCGTGTGGACCGTAAGCACAACCAGGGTTCGACCGGGTACTTGGAGCGGATGGACCTGAATATCAGTAATTTTCATTCGATTGAACGTTTCCTTCAGTTGATTAGGAAGTGGATCTATTCTGCCGGAGTACGTCCGGATTGACAATAGAGGAGCATTCACCCCCTGTTAGTACATCCACTACATTTTGTACGGCACAGCGAAATACTGCATCGACCCCAACGCGCGCCCGGTTCCCTAAATGGGTAGTGAACACAACGTTTTCCCGCTTTAATAAAGGACTTTGCAAATCAAGTGGTGGATCATCCAAGCCGGCTCCAGCCAGTCGGTTTTCTGCGAGAGCTCGATCCAGATCGTCTTCTACAACCAGATCTCGGCGTGCCGAGTTAATCAGAAAAGCCGAAGGTTTCATCCGCTTCAACTTCTCATATTCGATCAACCCTTTTGTTTCATCATTCAGACGCATATGCAATGAAACAAAATCGCTACGGGCGAGCAACTCTTCCAGTTCGACAAGTTCGATGCCCATTTTATCGACAAAGTCGTGATCGGGGTACGGCTCGGTGGCAAGCAGCTGCATCTCAAAGCCAACTGCTCGGCGTACCACGGCACGACCAATATTGCCCAACCCGACAATGCCGAGTGTTTTACGCCAGGGTGTTGTACCCATGCCACGCTGCAAGTTGCCAGCACGAATTTGTCGGTCATGCTGTAGAATCTGCCTGCCAACGGCAAGCATCAGTCCCCAAGCCATGTCGGCTACAACTTCGGCTCCTTCAGGCACAGTCACGTTCGTGACAACAATTCCGGCGCTGGTTGCTGCATTCAAATCGAGTCCATCGTATCCGCTCGCAGCGAGCGAAATAACACGTAAACGCGAAGATTCGCCAAGCCACTGGGCACGGATTGGGCGTTTCGCTGTATGGGAAAAGATGATCCCCTCAGCTTCATTCATCAGCAACCGCAGCTGCGGCTGTGTGATCTGGCGGTAGGATTGTTTGGCATCCAAATCGATTGGCAGCTGGGCCAACCAGTCCTGATGAGAATCGACGACATCCAGGCAGGTAGGATTGAGCAGTAAAACTCGCGGTTTTTCTGACATTCTGTGGTGCGTTCTGGATGACCTTGCGAACCTACACAAAACAGTGACGTCTCGCGTCACTTACCTGCANNAATATGGNCCATTAAANCGCCGATTGCTAGAGTCACTATTTCATAGAGANAACTCTTCAAAGTATTGAGTGCACAAAGCTATTGTCCACAGCACCGCTCGACAGCAGCAAACATATGGGGCAAAATAGTACGTTCTNCGTTTCGATCGTTCAGGGCTATTGATATCATGCCCCCTGTTTCATACTAAATCTGAATCGTTCTCAACCTGTTTTAATCTCAACCTATGTCCAACTTCAAAATTGCTCTCTACCCTGGCGACGGTATCGGCCAGGAGGTCCTTCAGCAAGCCGTTCGCGTTCTCGACTCGGTCCAAGCCAGTGTTGGNGGCTTCGAGCTCCATTATAGTGAGTTACCCTGGGGCGGTGACTATTACGTCGAGCACGGCTCTGTTGTCCCGGACGATTACCTCGATCAACTTAGGCAGTATGACGCAATTCTGCTTGGTGCCGTTGGCGACCCTGAACGACTGCCCGACTCGCTGACACTGACACCTCTAGTGCAAATTCGCCAGCGGTATGATCAGTACGTGTGCATGCGCCCTGCAAGATTGATGCAGGGTGTTCGTTCGCCACTGGCCGAGCCCGGTGAGATCGACATGCTGGTGTTGCGCGAAAACTCCGAGGGCGAGTACCTACGTTGCGGTGGCCGTGCCAAAGAAGGTTCACCAGACGAAGTTGCCATCCAATCGGCCATCCACACTCGCAAGGGAGTCGAGCGCATTTTGCGATTCGGTTATGAGCAGGCGCGCAGCAGGCGCAATCGGCTGACGATGATCACCAAGTCAAACGCCCTGGTGTACGGGATGACCATGTGGGATGACATCCTGGAGGCAATTCGTGGCGACTATCCTGACGTCGAAACGGACAAAATGCACGCTGATGCAGCAGCCATGGATCTAGTGCGTCGGCCTAGCCGCTTTGACGTAATCGTCGCNTCCAATCTGTTTGGTGATTTGCTGACTGATTTGGGAGGTGCGATCTCGGGTGGCCTGGGATTAGCACCAAGTGCTAATATCAATCCCGAACGCACGGCGCCTTCGCTGTTCGAGCCGGTTCACGGTTCTGCGCCCGACATTGCCGGGCAGGGTATCTCCAATCCGGTGGCGGCCATACGCAGCGCTGCCATGATGCTTGACTGGCTCGAATTGCCTGAAGCAGCAACAACCGTTCGTTCGGCCGTTGAAAAAGCATTGGCTACGGGAGCTGCCACACGCGACTTGGGCGGTTCGCTCAGCTGCGCAGAAATGGGCGATGCCATCCTCGAAACCGTTGAACAAATCACCTAAGAGCCTATTCAAAGACTCGGCTCGGGAGTGCGAGGCTGTAAGTGCAACCGGTGCCACCCGCCAGGCTATTCCTNTTCGAACAGAATCAGTTCCGAAGATAGGGGNGATTCCAGCCGGATTGGCAATCCGTCGCGCGCGAGTTCGAGGCCCCGCATGGTTATCGTTTCCGCGAGACTGTCGAAAGTGACGCGATACGTATGCCCGAGGGCCAGCCCTCTTGGCTTCAGCAAAAACACTGTATCGTCGCTTTGAGCGATACGTGCGACTGTGGCCCAACCTCGTGTTTGGTCGGGAGCCACGTACTCCATGGCGAACCAGGCCCCCGAGGAGACACCCGCGGTCGCAGTGACGGGGGCGTGGTGATAGACCTTGCAAGTCGGTAGTAGCGGACGGATAAAGTTTTTGTAGATTTCCGCGTGGTGGAGATAACGCTGCTTCGATGTCGACGTAAGTTGCTCGAGGTCGGGCGCTACGCCTGAAATGATAAAAGGAGTGCCCAGGCTGTAGACGGCGCGTAAATGGGTGTCGAGGTGACCACGGTCGAAGCCGTTGCCGATGCCCAGAACCAGGATTTCCGGCGGCAGGGCACAGGTGATACCGCTATACGCGCGAAACGTCAAGGGTTGGCCCGCTTCGGCCAGAAACGCTTCGTGGCAGCGGCCGACCATACCGAGGTCGAGGCGTTGGCAACCAGCCGACGCCTGCTGCAGCATGACGTTTGGGTGTTTTGTACGTGCATCCTCAAATAGCTTGTACAACGCATCGTAATAACGCCATGCGACGCTCTCTTGAAATCCGTGGCGTGGAATCTGTACGCTGATCGAAGAGTCGTTGTTATAGTCGTGCCGGTAGAGTGCGAGTTGATTCTCGCGAATCAACCGGTCTAAATCGCGGTCCACATGATCGTAGACATCCGGCTGGATCAGTGCCAAGGTGTTCGGCTTCCAGAGCCAATCGGGATGTGCCTTGATGACCGGACTCTCTTCCCACCGACCACGACCACCTTCGATTTCGGCATACAGTCCGAACGTCATTCCGCGCTTCTTGGCGCGTTCGACGATCGGAGCCAGACCTTGCGGAAACCGATCGTGAGCGGGAACCCAGTTGCCGGAGAATTCCCACCACCAGGCATCGAGCACGAACGTTTCGCACCCGATGGCACCGGCAAGATCGACGGCCGTGAGGATGCTCTCTTCATCGAATCCCGGACGCTCGGCATCCTCATAGACGGGGATCCCGTGGTACGCCGTATCACCAGGCAGGCAGAACTGCATCCGCTGTCTGCGCTCTCGGTCGATGGTTGGCAGCAACGACTTTCTCAGGTGATCGTGCATGGCATGCACCGCACTGTCAAAATCTCCTTCGATGTGTCCGAGGTGAACGGCGGGAGTTCGCACCGTTTCGCCCGTTTCTACGACTCTCAGGGCCTCCGGAGACCAGGGGCCGATGGAGAAGCTCAGTCCTTCGCCGGGATTCTCTTGTGCTTCGTAGGGGTTAAATGTCATTTCGAAGTCGCCCGACCAGGCGAGATGCGCAATGCAGTACTCTCCCTTGTCCTCGTTGCGAACGATGAAGAAGGGGTCATCGTGACCACCTCCAGTCCCTCCAAGCAGCTGCTTGAGATCAGGTCCAAGGACTTCCCACTCGAGCCAACCCTGCGAGCCGGCAGTATCGCGCGTAAAGTAGCCGAGCGTAAAATCTTGCTGGCGTGGCCAGAGTCTGCCCGACCAAACTGAGATTCCGGTGATCGCGATCGGGGTCTTGTTGTCGTTTCTGATCTCGAGCCAGCGCTGAATGACCGGTGTTCCGTCGAGCACCGTGTGAACAAATAAGCCAATCTGCGCTTCTTCGTGGCGCAACTCTACGGAAAAATGCTTTCGCGCGGTGTCATTCGTCGCGATCTCCTTTCCACCGATCCAGCGCCAGCCACGATCGAGGCGCTCAGGTGGAGATTCGGGGGAGCGCTTGATCTGGATTTCGAACGCGTTCGAGTCGTCCCACCGTTCATTCGCGAAGTGCGGCCGTCCGTCGGAGGCGCGGTATCGTACAACCCAGCGCGAGTCTACGAATGCTTCGGTGTAGATTGTCGTGCCAGTGGTAGCGCGTACTTCGGGTTGTGGCGTATCAAGAACGGTAAAGTTTGCGAGTTGGCTATAAGCGAGTTTGGGAGTCAGGCAGCAAAAGCTGATCAGCAGAAAAGACGAGAGATTTTTTCGATCCATTGGAAATTATTCGCGTTGCAAGGTGGAGAGCTGAAATTCAAGTGATTACGCATAGAAACGAGAATGGTTATAACGTTTCTCCGACAATTTAAATACATAAGTATACCAGCTGCAGTCCTTTCTGCCAGATGGTTTGGAAGTGCTCCTGCCAGCCGGGACTATTCGGTGCCACCCTGCGACTCTTCCATTTCGGCTTTTCGAAACCTGCGTCGGTGTGAAACTCCTGTGAACATTGGCGCACAAAATAACGCGAATCGTATCGTTGCCCCACTTACCGCGGCGATAGTTTTCTTAACGGCGAAACTTCCTCAAGCGTTCTCGTTATAACGCGCACGTTTCCCCGCTTGGTCTTGATGACGATTCGATCCTGAGCATCAACGACGATGCTCTGGATGCCATCTCCGTTGCCGACCATGCCGCCACCGCCGGCGAAGACTTCGCTCAAGTCGGGCGACCGCACTTGAATCTCGCCATTGGCGGTCCCCAAGACCACCGCGTCGTCGCTCAGAACTGCCAGGCCGGTGATGTCGCTGGCAAACCGGCCCGCCACGCCGACTTGGGAAGACAACGAATCGCCGCGGCGAATTTCGACGTGGCGGTGTTCATTGGCCATCACGATATTCCCATTGCTTTGCACGGCAATTGGCAAGCCGTCACCCGTCGAGTTCGGACCACCCTCTATACGGCGAGACGGAATATTAGGAGGACCTTGAAACTTTGGCGTATCGGGTCCTACAAACTGAAAGGCGTACAGCTTGGCATTTCGCATTTTGAAATGAATCTTGATCGGTCGACCAGCCAGCAAACTCACATCGGCACTTCCTCGCCAGCGAACTTCCCAGGCAACATCGTCGCCAGAGACTTCTTCACAATCGCCTAGCGTAAATCCTTGAATAGGAACGTCATTCGCATCGCGGAGCTCAACAAAGAGGGTCCCTTGTCCGCCGCATTTGAAGTTCAGTTCAAGCCGCTCTCCCGTAAACGTGATCGGAGGAGTTGTGATAGACCCACCCTGGTAATCCACGTCCGCAGATACGAATCCGTCGAGTCGCTGCTTGACTAAACCGAGTCCGCCCGGCCAATCCGGATTCCGCTTCATTTCGGGACGCAGAGGCAGTGAATCGTGTAAATCCCCGCCGCCCCAATAATATTGATAAAGATCGTTGCCGGCGCGGACCATGCCCAGTCCCATCATCGTGCGCCAGCGGTCCCACTCGTCGTGCCGTCCATTCGCCACGTAGGCTTTGCGATCGACGCGATCCCACTTCACACCATCACGACTGACTGCCAACGTCGTTTCCAGCGGTCCGTTGGCGTCGTCGAAGGCATGAAACCAGGGTTGCCGCGAGGGATGAAAGTGCCGGAAGAAGGTGGGGAACATCAGGTACACATTTTCGGCATACGGATACACCATGGTGGAATGGACATAAAAGTCGGAGAATCCGTCCCAGAAGTCGGCCGTAAACACCATGTCGGTCGTTGACGCGGTGGTATACATGGTGCTGGCCTCTGCCGAGGAATCGACCGGCCAGGGCTTGAGCAAATCATCGGTTACGATCCTGGAGACGCTGCGCAGGTTTTCGAAACCGGGTTTCAGCATCGTTTCGGGCGCGACTGCCTGGACCAGTCCCTCCGGCTGATCATAGCTGAAACCATATTGATAGAAGAACTGGTTGCCCTGGATGGAAGTCAGCCCCGGCAGTTTGGTGTTTTGGCAGCGGAAGTAGCAGACGTATTTGCCCATATTGTGATCGTAGTGCGGTGCGCACGAGACAAACTCGGGCAACAGCGGAAAGACCCGCCCCGCCTTTTTGAACCGAAAGCCATCGGCTGAGTAGAAAGCATAGATCCCCGCCAGCTCACGTTTGGGCTTTCCCTTTTGGCTGGAAGGAATTTCATAACCATCCGCGTCTATCGTATGGCTCGAGACTTCCTCAAAGGCCTTAAAGCGTCGCTCGGGGATGTCGTGAGGGTCGTGCATCACCACCGCAGCGAAGGGAAGCGGAATCAACTTGCCAGGCTCTTCTTCTGACTCGTAGCCAATTCTTTCTGGAGCCAAGCGCTCCCAGTGAATTCCGTCCTTGCTCTCCGCACATCGCAGGTTCGCCCAGGGCGAAAAATACATCCGCCAGACTTGACGATCCTCGAGGTAAAAAATGTTGCGTGGATAGTGGCTGCTGGGGAAATCGATGCCAATTTTTTGCGCTGGGTTAATGTGCAGCTTGACGTTCTTACTTTTTTCAATGAAGTGGTCGTCGATGAACATTTGCTTGCGATCGCCTACGTCTCGGGTGGCACCCTCGTCTAACACGACTAGCTTCACGGGAACACTCTGCGAACTTACGCCTGGTACAGAGACTTTGATGGTTGAAGCATAGGTTCCCGGCTTCAACGAATCCGCATTGGCACGAACGGAGTATATACCGCTACCTTCGCCGGAAGATGCTACGGTGAGCCAGGTCGATTTACCAGAAACTGTGATTTTCTTTTTGTCTTTCGTTGTATGAATTAAAAGAGTGCTGTCGGCTTGGCTGCGCGCTGCGGGATAGTGAACGACACTGATTTCTTCGGGCCAAACGTGAAGTGCCGGTTTGGCGAAACTCTGTGGCGGCTTGAAATCCCGCTTGTAGAGGGACGTGTTCGAAAAGCGCATCTCGTCAATGAAGCCCTGGAACTTCTTCATGTGGCGCTCGTGCAGATGAATCTCATGGTGGTCCCACTGTTGGAGGGCATCCCGACAGCCGACTTGCAACATCGGGTAATGCGGCGGCATGATCGCTTCGGCATAAGGGGCTTCGCCAGTTGGCACTTCCTTCCAATTCCCCGCGGCGACAAACTGCCGTTTGCCGTCAAAATAATGTCTCAGCTCTTTTGCTTTGGCATCGTACACGAAAGCAAGGTGATGAAAGCGGCCGTCCGACTGCAGATTCCCTGTGGGTTTGTTCCATGCAGTAACCCCATCGATAGGCAAATACCGGCTGGCAATGAACAGCCCGGTTGAATTCTCCCGGCGGCCATAATCGATGTAATTCACTCCTGACAGTCCCCAAATTCGATTGTCTTCTGCCATGTTCGATTTCGCTTTGACCCAACATTCGAGTGTCCATGCCTCATCGCCTGGGTTGAGAGGCTTCTCCGCCTGATAGCGGAACGCGCCCATGCCATCCTCGGACGTGGCATCCGCATCAAGTGCGCCGCCGAATTTGCCTTTTGTTGTTAAGGCAGCATCGGGCCCCAATGTCAGATGGTAGCCATTGCCGCTCGTATCGATGGCTACCGGAGAGCCGGGCGGATCATCAAACAGCCAGAGCGCGACGGTTTCAGCACGCGCTGGGTTTACGATTGCCACGATCGTGACTGCACAAAACACTCGCCAGTTCATAGGGGTGGTCCTCTGTGGTATGACTCAAACAAACTATTCTGGAAATTCTTGGGACATAGGCCTTTAGCAAAACTTTCGAAACACAACTTGGCTATTTTTTCAAGCCATATAGAATATTTCGGGGATCTCGGTCATTTTCGGCGTGTTGTTCTCGTCGACGGCCATCAGCGGGTTGGTTTTGGCGAACCATCCTTCCATGACGGGCTCGCTTTTGAGCTTGGCAATCGATGCGTGCGGATCGTCAGCTTCCAGACGGGCAAAAAGGTCGAGTCCACTGCGAAAGATGGAGTAGTTGCTGATCCCGCTACGTGTGTGAGCCTCCAGAACGTCTGCATCGACGGCTCGATGAAGTCGTTCGTACTCTTCGATAACATCTTCACTTCGTAACTGCATCTTAAATCCGAATCTAGCCATGGTTGATTACCTCCGCTTGAAAGACCATGATGATTGAGCTTGCTGCCGCTCCAAAGTCCTTGCATGAACCATGTGCGAATTTCAGCGACGTACCTTAGCCAGCATGATAACACTTTTATCTTTTGTGGCCACGAATGTCCCGTAAATCGTTAGTGAGGTTTTCTATGTTTTCCCGCACAATGCTTTCCTGTCTAACGATCGGCGTCATGGTCATCTTGCCTCTGGGTATTGCTGACCCACTGGGTATTGCCGGCGAACCGGCTCAGCCGCTGGAAGTGGGTTCTGCCAAACAACTGCTGTTTGACGAACGATTCATGGCCGAATCAGAAAACGTGAAAATCGTAATGAACCAGCCCAAGAAACTGGGCCCTGTGCTCAAACCGGACAAGCGCTGGGAGGATTTTCGCTTTACCTCGTATTTCACCGTCTTGCAGGAAGGCGACCTCTGTCGCATGTATTACTCCTGTTTTTCCGAGGATCAGTGGAACTACGACGAGGTCGAGGTCACCTGGCGGGACTACGCTTTTCTCTGCTATGCCGAGTCGGACGACGGCATCCACTGGCGGAAGCCCAATCTGGGAATCGTCGAGTACAACGGCTCCAAGGACAACAATATCCTGGCCCGCAGTATCGTCGACGGCACTGTGTTTATCGACCCGAAGGACGTGCCCGAGCGCCGCTACAAATTGCTGCACACGGTGGGTGCTCACGAGGGTGGTCTGAGAATCTCATCATCGGCCGATGGGATTCATTTTAATGTTTCCGAGAAACCGGTCGTCCCCTGGTGCCCGGACAGTCAGCAGAACATGTTCTACGACCAGCGCCGGGGCAAATACGTAGCCTACCTGCGGGCGGTGCGCGAATTGATGGGCATTGATGCCAATGAGTGGCGGATGGTCATGCGCTGCGAAGTGGACGATCTTGATGACTGGAGCAAGTCAGACCCGCAGATCATCTTTCGACCCGATGCGGATGATCCGCCGGACGTCGATTTCTACACCAACGCCTGCAGCTTGTATCCTTGGGCCGCGGATGCCTATTTCATGTTTCCGGCCGCCTACCATCATTATCCCGCCGAGTATGGCAACGATGGCCTGCTCGATATCTCGGCGGCGGCCAGTCGCGATGGCGTGCGCTGGTTGCGACCTGACCGCGGGCCCTACATACCGCTGGGAACCAAGGGAGAATGGGACGCCATGTTCAACATGATGGGCGTGGGCATGGTGCGGCAGGGAGACAAGATCCTGCAATACTACAACGCAGTCGACTTTGGCCACGGCGGTACGCGTGACGAATCTCTGGATATCGAATCCGCCCAGGGCCGTCGCCGTTGGGGCTGGATGGGAGCGGCCGAGCAGCGGTTGGACGGTTTCTATTCGGCCGATGCCAGCTACGAGGGTGGCTGGATTACCACGCCGACCCTTAAGTTCTCAGGAAACTTTCTGGAACTGAATATCAATACCTCGTCTGCCGGCAGCGCCCAAGTCGAACTGCGTGACGAATCTGGCCAGGCGATTCCAGGGTTTACGCTCCAGGATTGTGATACGATTATGACCAATGATGTGCGTCATCGAGTGTCGTGGAAAGGCAATGCCGATCTTTCGGCACTAGCGGGCAGGCCAGTGCAACTTCATGTCGAGATGCGCTCCGCCAAGCTGTATGCGTTTCAGTTTGTTGAGAAATAGATGGGCGCTACTCATTCAGGGAAGTGCCACCCGCGAGGTATCAGAAGAGAGAAGAGTGAGGAGAGAAGAGAGCACAGGACAATAAAATTCCGTGCCTATGTCTGCTACCCGTGGCCTACTAATTCCAGCCATTCTCTCCTCTCTCTTATCCTTCTTTAGGCACACTAGCCCGGATATTTCATGCGAGCTAAACCTCCCCAACGAGGCTAGCAAAAACAGATAAAGATTGCATAAAATCCCCAGCAATGAACCGTCAAGTCTAAACATCCTGCGTGTAAAATGTGGGTGCGACATTCAAAACCGGCAGGGTCGATCTCACTTGGCAGGTTCCTAAACTTCTCGACCTGTGTTTGTCGCAAGCCCATACTGAATAGAGTTTTACGGCAAGCAATTCGCGTACTGGCCTGCCTGGGTCATGACTCTTAGGGGGGGGGGGAGATTTGTCGGTAGGGTGTTTTTGGTAAAGTTTATTGACAGGAGGTTTGTTTCGGTCAAAAATCAATTAAATGACGGTCCTGAAAAGTCTTTTCTTAGCGAGGTGCACACCTCGGGATGGGACCAGATGTCTTCTCATTAAGAACTTGGGAGGAGCCTATTTAGTACCAGGCAGTAGAATTAGTACCAGTCAGTGGAAGAATCAATCGGGTGATTGGGGTCAATTAATTTAATTGACTGGGGCAGCTCATTGATGATGTTTTGGGACCCGTGGCTTCGCGGGTCGACTTTTTTACTTTTTTTCGGGAGATGTCTAATGAAGATCAACAAGTGTCTTTTCATGCTGATCTGCACTGTTTGCGCATTCGCCTGGGCTACTGCCCCGGCAGTCGCGCAGAGGGATGTCATCGCATTTGGATTAAGCCAAGGTGATGACAACGGTGGGGTTGGTGTCGACGTTCAGTCGAATGGAGTTTTGACGAATAACTTTAAGACCACTGGATTCGGTGGCAATACTAACGCCATTGGCTGGGACAGCAACGGGACCGAGTTCACCTTTCTCACCGATGGTACGAACCAGTTCGGCATTCAAGACTTAAATGGAGTTGTTGTCAAAGGAAACGATGGCACAGGTTCTCCAGGGTTGGACCTGACCGTCCTGTCAAACGACAACGTTGTGTGGAGCCTTGGAGGAGCGTCAGCCCAGACACGTAACGCCTCTCTCACTGGAATTGTTCACGGCCCGGCACTGTTCGGTGATGGCAACATAGCATCGACCGAGATGCCGAACGGCGCGGTCGTTTTCCTTTATGAGGATCCAGGTAGTCCTCGCACGCGAATCCGTGGTGCTTTACCCGGCGGCAATTGGATTGGACAGCAGGATTTCTTCGACAACGGTTTCGGTCCGGGTGAACGCGCCGAAACGCTCTCCAGTCTGCCTAACGGCAACGTGATTATCGGCCACGATGATAACGGACGCGTTTCAGTCCGTCCTCCCGATGGCACGTGTTGCCACATGAACGGCAACCTTCGCGGTGCGGGCATTGGAGTCACTGACGTGCTTGGTCTGCCTGATGGCAACATGGCGGTTGCGTTTAGCAACGGTGATTTTAACATCTACACCGGCGACGCCCCCTTCATCTCGTTAGGAGGTGGTGGCGGATTCAATATCACCTCGATGGCCCATAATCCTGTCACCAATAACTTGGTGTATGGCACCACAAGTGGAGATATCTGGGTGCGGTCTCTCGACGATTACAGCAGCTTGAGTGTGGTTGCAACCCGTAATGTTAGCAACTCCCCCATTGCGTCGATCGATGTAACCAACCAGATTCCCGAACCAACGACGGGGATCCTGGCGCTGTTCGCATCGATCAGCCTGGTTGGCATGCGTCGTCGCTCGTAATCGAAGGAGCTCTATCGAAGGAGCTCTAATGAGCGATAAGAGTTAACTAAAAAACTGACAACCGGCGTACTGGCTCCTTGAGCCGGTGCGCCGGATTTATGTTATTATAGGATAGATCTGAGCCGTAGGCGCTAATTGTAAACAACTCAGAATTAGCCTCTGCGGTTCCGATCTGTTGGCAATATAGGCAGAAAGGGAATGGTTAGGCTTGGAAGTAAAATACTTCCCCCCAATTTTTTTATTGTATATTTTAAGGAACCTATCATGAAAAGTCGCTTTTTGTTAATCCTTGCTCTAGTCGTGGGGCTAGCAGTACCGAATGCTGGCGCATTTGATCTGGACGACGTGGCCGTGTTCCATTCTGTCGGCAATGGCGAGCTTTCTGTGTTCGACAAGGACCTTTCCAGCGGAACCAAGATAGCGTTTCAGACGGGTTTAGGACTTGGCGCCTCCACGAGTGGTTTTTTGGATGTCCAAAGCGACAACAAGATGATTGCCTTGTTTGACCTGGGATTTACAGGAAACAATGCGATCTTTACCCAACGGGATCCCAACAATCCAACTGGCCCCGGGGCATTGCCAGGGTCTGCCGATGGTATGGGCCGACCTACCGGATCGCTGGTCGTTTTCAACAACGGTGCTGGGTATGAAGACTATGTTT
>PATG01000084.1 GCA_002713555.1 Planctomycetaceae bacterium | reverse complement strand
AGGAGAACTTTTCTTTCTCCATTATTTTTTCACAACCGTAGCAGGTTGATATCTCAGTTGAGACAACAATTGGTCCTGCATGCGCTCGGCCATCAAGTGTCGGAGTTCGGCCTCGTCGCGGCTCCAATGACTGCGAATTTTTCTGGTTGCTTTGGCTACAGATTTTTTAACCTGATCAATAGGCATTTCTTCGCTCCTCGTCTGCCCCGAGGAAGTGTTGTAATTACCCTACGGGCCATTGATCGTGTTGGTTCATGAAAAAACATTTTCCTTTTAATACTGGAGAAAAACCGCATTGTGAAGTTTTTCTTTTATTAATTTTTGAGCCAATCGCTTGACCTTTTGGCAGACAGGCACTCTTCATACCATGTGAAATATTTGCCAAGAAAGAGATGGCTGCAGGTGCACTATCGGATGAATGAATGGGATTCGCTTTCACACTTGTTTGCTGAATAGAATCGGTAGTTTGCAACAGCGCCGAAGGACATGTCTCAAGCTTTTGGAACTGGCGGGGTTCCATCCCTTATCGCCAGAAAAAATTCTTGAGGCTACCGATTAGTGCCGGCGAAAAAACGGACCTCTTTGGCGTGCAATTCACGCGTTTTCTAGCGGATTCTGCGGGTTGCTGTAGGCACCAAAATCCGAAAAGAAATGCCGTTTGGCAAATCGGTAGGCAAAGCTCTTTTCGGGGACTTCGTGAGCCGGATTGTACTGAGATGGACGCAGCGTCATGGACTGCAATTCCTGCACCGCCGAATTGCGTGCAGTGGTATCTTTAGCACTGTGGAGAACGGTAAGTTCGTGCAAAAGGTCGGGTCGTTCCAGCACGATGCACCCGCGGGTATGCGAGGCGGCCAGTTGGCGGAAATCGCTGAGAAATTGTGAATTATTAAATGTTTCGGCCAAAGGCTTTTCGTCGTAGATCGATTCCTTGGCAAATTGCACAATGGGGCAAGGTTCGATATCGCCCCAGGGTGAGATATGATGCGTAAAACCGGTTGCCGCCGGGCAGAGTGCTTTGCCCTCAGCATCGTAGTAGGCATCGATGATGCCAATTGGTTTCTTGACACGCATATCAACAACGAAATTGCGAATCCGCAACTGTTCTTCAGGAGATAGCGCTAACTCGGGCGAAGCATCGGGTCCCATGGGCCGGTAAGTATGGTACCACATATACAAGGCGCCCAGATCAATCAAGCGATCTACCCAGGATTCATTGACCAGATCGTTGAGATTCGTTTTGCAAACACTCGTGCATACTCCGGTGATTATGTTGTGCTTTGTGCAGTTTCGAATCCCCTGCATTGTTTTGTTGAGGACTTCCTGACCACCACGACGCTCGTCACTGACAATTTCAGTGCCCTCAACACTTATAAGTGGGGTAACATTGCCACACTTGCGCAGTTCGCTGGCGATCTCATTGGTAATAAAATGGCCATTCGTGAATACCTGAAAGTAACAATCGGGATGACGGCGAAATATTTCTAAAATGTCAGCATGCATGAATGGCTCGCCGCCAACAATGCCAAAGAAATAATTGCCTTGTGCATTTGCTTCTCTTATCACGCGTGACAACGCTTCAACTTCGATTTTTTCCTGCTTAGCCGTCACATCAACCCAACAGCCTTGGCAACGTAAGTTGCAGCTGTTAATGATCGAAATATAGAGAAAGGGGGGAAAGAAATCACCGCGTGCTAAACGCTTTTTATGCTGCCGAATTGCACGCATCCCTTTGAATGCAAAATTGTATGCCAGTTTCCACAGCAGACGTTTGTCGGTTTCGGTTAGAAGTCGTTTTGTATAACGTAGGTACATGAAAGACACAGCTTGGATTCTGGAGACCATTCATACTCAACTTGCCCATATTATGCCCGTTTCTGGTAGCTGCAACTAGCTTGTGGTTGGCTTCTAAAAAACAATTGGCTGGAGGAATGGAATACCTGGGTTCGCTGTAGGGATCCGAGGACTGGTCCCGATGAATTTTCCTGGCGAATTAGCATGGTTTCAAGCATTTGGCGACCCTCGACAGTCCCTGTTGCCAAGAATATAATTAATTCCACAGCAATTCGTGCTGGTAAGTTTTACCCACCCCGGAGCCTTTCGGCTCACATGACTCTTCATGCGGATCGTGACCGGCTAGCTGCCGCTCACCAAACTGCGCACAAGGCACTGCTGGCCGAACGGAATTCGGCTTCTCATTGGACCGGCGAGCTTTCAAGTTCACCCTTATCGACGGCCACGGCCATTAGTGCGCTGGTGTTGGCAGAACAGAGTGGTACGAATGGTGGTTTGCCCGCCTACACCCCCGGAGTAGAACCTTCGCACGTTGACGAGATTTTTCGTGGAGATTTGAGTGAGCAAATTGTTCAATCGCTGCATTGGCTGGCCGAACAGCAAAACGACGATGGTGGTTGGGGAGATACAGATCGTAGCCTGTCGAATATTGCGACTACGATGTTGGTACAGGCTGCGTTTCATTTAACCGGTGTCCCAGCTAAATTTACGGGATTACTAGAACAAGCGGAAGCATTTGTCGAATCGCAAGGTGGTCTGACGGCACTCAAGCAGCGTTACGAAGGAGACAAGACATTTGCGACTCCTATCTTGACGAATTGTGCGCTGGCTGACATGTTGCCATGGCGCAAAGTATCTTCATTGCCCTTTGAATTAGCATGTGTCCCACAGCGTTTTTACAATCGCCTGAATTTGCCAGTGGTGAGTTACGCGATCCCAGCACTCGTTGCGGTAGGCCAGGCAAAATTTCACCATGCCCCTCCGCGCAATCCGTTGGTTCGATGGATTCGGTCTGCAGCGCTTAAACGCAGCTTGAAAATACTCGAACAAATGCAACCTGCTAGTGGCGGTTATTTAGAAGCGACCCCATTGACCAGTTTTGTTGTAATGAGTTTAGCAAGTATAGGATTATCGGAGCATATCGTAGTTAGGCGAGGTGTAGAATTCTTACTGGCTTCGGTTCGCGAAGACGGCAGCTGGCCCATAGATACCAATCTGGCGACATGGAACACATCCCAGGCACTGACAGCTTTAGAGCTTGGCACAGACGATGAGGACCATTCTGATTCCTACGCGTGGTTATTGGATTGCCAATACCAAGAGCGTCACCCGCTCACCGGGGCTGCGGCTGGCGGTTGGGCGTGGACCAATCTTTCAGGGGGGTGGCCGGACGCTGATGATACCGCGGCAGCCCTCATCGCTTTGGCCACTAGGTATCGTAGTTGTCCGGAAGATAATCTTGCGGAGATCAAGCGGGCAGCACGCTTGGGAATGCATTGGCTACTGGAACTACAAAATAAAGATGGTGGTTGGCCAACTTTCTGCCGCGGTTGGGGCAGGTTGCCATTCGATCGGAGTAGTTGCGACATCTCTGCGCATGTTCTGCATGCATTGCACGACTGGCGAGACTTACTCAATATTGATACTACAAATGTTCAATTCGCCAGCCGACTTGAAGTAGCCCAAAAGTTAGGACTGAAATTCCTTGGGGCCAAGCAACAAGCTGACGGTAGTTGGAATCCACTCTGGTTTGGCAATCAGCATCATCCAGATGAGATCAATCCCGTCTATGGAACGGCTAAAGTATTGCTTATGTGTGATGCGCTACGGTTGGATAAAGAAAAGATGACCCAACGTGGCCTGCGGTGGATGGTGAGCGCACAGCGTGCCGACGGAGGCTGGGGCCCCGTTGATGGATCATCAGAAAACGACATGGCCATAAGTACAGTCGAAGAAACAGCCTTGGCCGTTGAAGCGCTCATTCCCTATCGAAAACATTCTGTGGATCTCTCCAAGAGCCTGGATTTAGGTATATTGTGGCTGATCGAGGCGGTGGAATGCAATCGTTGGAAAGAACCCGCGCCCATCGGTTTTTACTTTGCCAAATTATGGTACTATGAGCGATTGTATCCACAGATTTTTGCGACACGTGCTTTAGCACGTGCCTGTAAGGCTTTGAGAGCCGTTGCAGTGGGTGCTGTGTGTTGAACCGACTCCGCTCTACAATGGAATAGAGGCGACGGAGTAGATGATGATGGAGTAGATTGACAAGGTGGCGAGGAGCAGCACGTGACGAGCATTCAAACTGAAACTTCAAAGAGTGCCCTGGATGGCAAGATTCCGAAAAGTGAGGGAGATCGCTCCTCACAGAATGCCAAAGGAGTGGGATCGGCTTCTCACGAGGCAATGCGTAATGAGAATGGCCTGAGTAAAGACAGTCGGCATAAGGGAGGCCAACGCAACAAGGAGTCACGACATGGGGGACGTCGACGTACGGCTCATCTCAAGGATGTCCCCCCTACGCGTGATAGCCGCGAGCAATTACGACGGCTTTGCCAGCAAACCGTTTTGCAGATGGATCGTGGCTGCCACTTGTCGAAGGATGAGTTGGAAGCCATTGCCCGAGAATTGCTTATTAAGCATGGGCAGCCAGAAGGTTATCTAGGCTGGATCATGGTGATGCTTTCATCGGAATTCTGGCGTGAGCAGGTTGCTGCCGTGCCGCCTCACCGACGTCTACTTCTTCTGCCACATTGCCTCAAACATGCAGAAGGTTGTCCAGCGGATTACGATCAGTTCGGCTTGGATTGTAAGCAATGTGGAGCTTGCAGTATTGCTGACTTTCGGACCCAAGCTGAAGATATGGGTTACAAAGTGTTGGTGGCTGAGGGATCGCCGATCGTGATGAAGATTATCATCAGCGGTTATGTTGATGCGATTGTCGGAGTTGCATGCTTGAACGTATTAGAAAAAGCAATCGACAAAGTGTTGCTGGCCGGTGTGCCTTCGATGGCTGTTCCCCTCCTCTCGAGTGATTGTCGAAATACGTCCGTCGATGAAGACTGGGTGCAAGAGATGATTCATGTGCGGCAACAAGAGCCAATTGCGCATACACCAACTTATTTACACCTGCTGCGATCTGCTCGCCAATTGTTTGAGCCTGAGGAGCTTAACCGACTCATTCCACGTTTGAGAACGAACAGCAACGAAGTGGAGCAGGACAAAAACGGGACAGGCTCTCTGTCGAATCAAGGAGAGATATTATCGTCCGCAGAAGATGTACAAACGAATTCTGTTCGCCGATCAAAGCATAAAGACCCAATCGCTGCGACGGAGTCGATTGCGCGAGAATTCATTGCGCAGGGCGGCAAATACTCAAGGCCGTTCATTACTTTAGCTGCTTACGATGCTATGCAGGGTGGTCAAGGCGCCGGTGCCGACGGTGAAAAACATCTAAAGCAAGTACCAGATGCTGTCAAACGTGTTGCACTTTCGATCGAAACTTTTCATAAAGCCTCACTAGTACATGACGATATCGAGGACAATGATGATTTTCGCTACGGAGTTCCCGCTTTGCACCGTGCCTATGGGCTCCCAACAGCGATCAATGTTGGCGACTATATGATTGGCCTGGGGTATCGGCTCGTGAGCCGTGATATGGCAACCCTGGGCCCAGATGTAGCAGGTGAAATCCTTGATCAACTTGCTTCGGCACATTTGCGACTAAGTGAAGGTCAAGGGGCTGAGTTGATGTGGCGTGACGCCTTGGACAAGCAGCTAGCCCCGCTCGATGCACTCAAAATTTATGCCCTGAAAACGGCTCCTGCTTTCGAAGCAGCTTTGCTTTGTGGATTGCGCTGTGCGGCACCAGTCGGTGCGATCGAAGCGCCCCTCAAACAGTTTGCCAAGCACTTGGGTGTCGCATTTCAAATTCTGAACGATTTGAAAGACTGGCAGGGCGATCAGGATAACAAGATGTCGGCAGGACTCGATACCTTGGGTGGACGACCCACGCTACTCTGGGCTCTAGCGCTGGAGTCGCTTCCTCCATCGGGCCGTGAAGAATTGATGCAGTTAATCAGTTCCGACTCAGATCCTGCTAAACGCGTTGTGCGTGTTGGGCAACTCTATCGGGATGCAGGTGTGTTCGAGAAAGCAAACCAGTTGGTGGATAAGTATCAAGAAAGGGCTGAGCGGATTGTCGATGAGATCCAGCCCGATAGTCTCCGCCGTTTGCTGTATTACCTGATTGATACAGTCCTCGATCGACCTGCTGCAGGCGAGCTTGAGGTAGTCATTCCTACGATTCCTGAGACGGAGCCTGATACGGTGCAAGTTGAGAGTCTCGAGTCGTAAGAGTAAGATGATTCGAAGACAGTAAAATATTACGGTACCATCCCTCCCCCCATGAAGCCGATTTCCTGGCCATGCCGAATATTCTTTCTTCTTTAGTCGGGCATTTTTTTCCTTCACTCGATCAACTAGGAAGCTTCAAAGCTATCGAAGTAACTGAATTGCCAGAAGCCTACCAGTCGCTACTGGCGCATGACGATCACATGACTGTCACGGTTGAAGCCTGGCACAATAGCTTAGTCGATGTCCGTGTTTTGGACGAAAAGTACCAAGGTAGCATGTACACGCGTAAGATAGTTTTAAAACTGCAGCGTGACAATCATCCTGTCCAGTTTGGTATCATGCGGGTCGATTTGAAGGATCTTCCCGAAATTGTGAAGTTAGAGATTCAATCGCAGGCACTGCCCTTAGGGCGAATCATGATTCGCCATCATTTGATGCGCACGGTTGAACTTTGCCAACTCTGGAAGATAAATCCAAGTCCCGAATTGCGGTTGTACTTGCAATACGAAAAAGAGGGTGCCATCTATGGACGTACTGCTAGAATACTGGTGGCAGATAAACCGGCGGTTGAATTGCTGGAAATTGTGACGGCATAACACGGATACTAATCAAGGTAAATATTTCCAGAGTCAGTATATTCTTTTGAATTCAATAGATACACAATACGACTGCGTGGTAATGGGAGGTGGCCCGGCAGGGTCCACTGCAGCTGCATTAGTAGCTGAGTCTGGTATTAAAACGCTTTTGATTGAACGCCATAAGCATCCTCGGCCTCATGTGGGTGAGTCACTGATGCCCGAAACCTATTGGGTTTTTGAGCGACTGGGGGTTCTTGATCAGCTTCGCAATAGCTCCTATCCCAAGAAGGTTGGCGTTCAATTTGTCAACTCGACAGGAAAAGAATCGGCCCCGTTTTTTTTTCGTTCCCACGACGATCGCGAGAGTAGCCAAACCTGGCATGTCAATCGTGCAGAGTTTGATAAGATGCTGTTTGACAATGCAAGCTCCAAAGGAGCCGTTTGTTGTGAGAATACCCGTGTCTTGGATGTTTTTTTGCAAGACGATCGAGCCACGGGAGTCCAGCTGCAATCTGCAGACGGTAAGATGCTTGATGTTCAAGCCAATGTTGTTATCGATGCGACTGGCCAACAGACATTCATTGCATCAAAACTTGGTTTGCGAAGGTTGAACCCGGACCTTCGCAAGGCGGCTATCTGGAGTTATTTTCGCAATGCAACGCGAGATGAAGAGGGAGGCGGTGTCAAAACGACCATCCTACACACTGTGAGTAAGAATTCATGGTTCTGGTACATTCCTCAATCCGAAAATATTGTCAGCGTTGGCGTGGTGGGCGATTGCGACTATCTGCTTAAGGGTCGGGGCATTCCAGCAAAGGTATTTGCGGAAGAGCAGAAACGATGCGCAACGCTCCAAAACTGGTTGGCCAAGGCACAGCCTGCAGGTGAAATCCAGGTCGCCAAAGAATTCTCTTATACAACCGAGCGTTCTGCGGGTGATGGGTGGGTGCTTACAGGCGATGCATGGGGCTTTATCGACCCCATCTATTCTTCGGGCGTGTATTTCGCTTTAAAATCTTCCCAATTAGCTGCCGACTGTGTGATCGCTGGTCTACAGTGCGGTGATGTTTCTGCCAGGACATTGGGGAGTTGGATTCCCAATTTTACACATCAAACCGGACGCATTCGCAAATTGGTCTATGCTTTTTACTCTGGCGAATTTCGAGTTGGCAAGTTTCTCGAAGAATATCCTCAACACCACAATGAGCTTGTGGATCTCTTGATCGGCAGGATATTTGATGGACCCACGCAGGATATTTTCCAAGATTTGGAACCGTGGCTTGCTGCGAAAAGGGGAGCATAGTATCCGTAGAGTAGTGACTTCAGAAATCATGGCCAACGGTGTAGAATGAGACCGTCCGCATGGAGATGCATCCGTTTCGTCACGAAGCGGTTCACTTACTGTCCCATTTAGGCAGAATTGGGATTGCCTCTGCGGCTACAAATACGCGGACCTGATAGCGAATATAAGTTGATATAAGAATAGTGATACACGAGCTGAGGCAGGCTCGTTCCCATTCAAGCAGCAGCTTAAGCTCTCTCCTTACATACCCACCCATACTACGCGAATACATGCCACGACCCCTCATTGTATTAGTTTTGCTGCTGCTAGTTTTGCATCAAGACAATTGGCTTTGGACGAACGACCAGAGGGTCTTAGGTTTTATGCCACTGGGGTTGTTTTACCATGCGGGTATCTCTCTTGCTGCAGGGGTCGTCTGGTGGCTGGCAGTAAAGTTTTTTTGGCCCGTCGAGATAGTACAAGAATCCGCAGAGTTAACGGGTGACGTTTGTTCGCCAACTGCGGAGGAGAGACAATGATTCAATTTTGGATCATCCTGGCTTATCTGGGTTTGCTCTTAGGACTCGGATTTTTTGCCAGCCGTCTGTTTACCGGAACGAAAAGCGACTACCAACTTGCTAGCCACTCAATTGGACCATTCCTGCTATTGATGTCCATATTTGGGACCACCATGACTGCATTTGCCCTGGTTGGTTCATCGGGCGAAGCTTTTAAAGAAGGCATTGGTGTCTATGGGATGTTGGCTTCATCAAGTGGAATTATTCATTCACTTTGTTTTTTTGTGATCGGTATCAAGCTGTGGTCTTGGGGAAAAAAATATGGATACACGACACAAATCCAGTTTTTTCGGGATCGGCTGGAGAGTGACAGGATCGGTCTGTTGCTCTTTCCTATTCTGGTAGGTCTTGTCATTCCCTATCTATTGCTTGGTGTGTATGCAGCTGGCGGAGTTGTAGAAACGATGACTGCCGCTGGTCCTCCGGCTGTGGCGGGTGGTGTTCCTTCCCCTGGAGCTTTTCCAGAGTTTTTTGCAAATACCAAAGGCGGAGTGCCACGGGAAATTGGTGCGTTGTTAATATGTGGTGTTGTACTTTGCTATGTGTTCTTTGGTGGAATGCGTGGTACTGCTTGGGCCAATGCTTTTCAGACGATTGTCTTTATGGTTTTGGGGATCGTAACCTTTTGTGTCATCGCCAGCCGACTAGGTGGTGAAGAGTCGCTTTTCGACAATCTGCGAAAACTGGGCGAGGCAATTCCCCCAGAAAAAGCAACGCGAATGGAAATGTCAAAAACCAAGTTTCTTACTTATTTATTGGTGCCATTTTCGGTGGGAATGTTTCCACATCTTTTTCAACATTGGCTGACCGCGAAAAATGCTAACAGTTTTAAGTTACCTGTGGTTGCCCATCCGATATTTATCATGATTGTTTGGGTGCCTTGCGTACTTATTGGTGTCTGGGCAACTACCGATTTAGTGACGGTTCCGCCACCCATAATGCAAAACCCGAATCGCATACTACCATTTCTTGTGAAAGCCAAGGCAGGAGCCGTACTGGGAGGCTTCTTAACTGCAGGTATTTTAGCTGCTGTCATGTCATCGCTTGATAGCCAGTTCTTATGTATCGGTACGATGTTCTCCACAGATATTGTTACACATTATGCCGGTAAGGACCGCTTTAGTGATAAGCAGCAAGTTTGGATTACGCGTGGTTTTATCATGGCAGTCGTCGCAGTCACCTATATGTTCAGTCTATCACCTCCCAAGAGTATCTTTACTCTAGGGATCTGGTGCTTTAGTGGATTTGCAAGTTTGTTTCCGCTCGTATTTGCTGCTGTCTATTGGCGGAATTTGACAAAATGGGGTGCGTATGCGGGAGTGTTGGCTACCATTGCAACCTGGCTCTTCTTATTTCGTGAGGCGGAGTACGGCAAGAACCGAACCTACACCATTGACATAGCTGGCTATGAAGTTATGCCTGTGGTAGCAATCTTTATCGCGTCACTAGTGGCAATGATCGCAGTTTCGCTAGTCACCCGACCACCGCACAAAAAAACGTTGCAAAAGTTTTTTGCAGACTAAACAGTTATTTTATACTGTGAATATATCTTAGTGGTTGTTTCGTCCGCTTCCTTATTCGGCATTCTATTAAGTGAAAATTGCTTATCTCGCCGCTGGTTCCGCAGGCATGTACTGCGGGAGCTGTTTGCATGACAACACTTTGGCAGCAGCTTTGATCCAACTTGGCGAAGATGTCGTGCTCGTACCGATTTATACGCCCATTCGTACTGACGAAAGAGACGTCAGCCAGCGGCGCGTATTTATTGGGGGCATCAATGCTTACTTGCAGCAGAAAATTCGACTTTTTCGATATACACCAGCTTGGTTAGACAGGATTTGGGACCATCCTGCTCTGCTACGGTTATTGGCTGGGCAAGGCGCGAGTGTGGACCCAGAAAAATTAGGTGGCATGACGGTATCGATGCTTCAGGGAGAGCTTGGGAATCAACGTAAAGAACTTGATAGATTAGTCGATTGGCTTATTAATGAGGTGCAACCCGATATAGTCCATCTATCCAATTCAATGATGTTAGGACTGGCACGTAAGATTACTGAACGATGCGGACCACCAATCGTCTGTTCACTATCAGGAGAGGACATCTTCCTGGAAAAAATNCGGCCGCCCTATTACGTCCGTACACGCCAATTGTTGCGTGAACGAGCAGCAGAAATCCAAGCCTTTGTNGCNCTGAATGAATACTATGCTAATTTCATGTCGGAGTATTTATCGATAGGACGTGAACAAGTTCATGTCATCCCTCATGGTTTGAATTTAGAAGGACATGGTTCACCGCACAAGAAATCANCAGAAGGGCCGCAACGCATTGGTTATTTAGCACGCATCTGCAAAGACAAAGGGCTTCATTTATTGCTTGAGGCTTGCGAGATACTGATTCAAGAGCATGGGTGTACAAATATTGAAGTACATGCAGCTGGTTATTTAGGGGCTGGCGATCGTGGTTATTTNCAACANATTCAAAGGCGTGTTGACCAAGGCCCGCTTGCCAAAAAGTTCCAGTATCATGGCGAATTGGATCGAGACAATAAGATTGCTTTTTTACAGAGTTTAGACATCTTTAGTACCCCGACACTCTATCCAGAAAGCAAAGGATTGCCATTGCTTGAAGCATGGGCAAATGCAATTCCGGCTGTTGTTCCAGGCCATGGTGCTTTCACGGAACTTGTAGCCGATACGGAGGGGGGAATTCTATTCGAGCCACACAATCCGGNAGATTTGGCAAAATGTCTTGCCGAATTGCTTGAGAATAGAGATCGGGCCAATCACCTGGGAAAACTGGGGCAAGTAGCAATCTTAGATCGTTACCATAGCAAGATCATGGCCCGGCGTACGAAAGAGTTCTACGAAAAGATTTCTCTATGAGAACAAAGGTTCCACNAGCTAACTAGAACAGGGTAACTGGATTAGTTACAATACGNAGAGGGATAGGTAAGAACCCGTTTCAAAAAAACTTTTACATCTTTAGTGAGGGTAATCGTCGTTTTAAACCGGTTCTAGGNCGTCAGGCAGGGACTGTTTTAATTGACATGGGTATCTTCTGAGACTTGTCCTGACAACTCTGCAATCCGCTCGGAGTGTGCGACATGCCTGCCGATCATAATCTACGCACATCTAACAAGATCAAAGCTCAATCTCCCCTGGGATCGAGCCAAGCCGCAAAACATGCGGCACAACGCGCACTGGAACAAAGTGAAAGTAAATATCGTCGATTGATTGAAGGTATCAGCGGTGATTACTTTATTTATACGCACTCCCCTGACGGAACGGTCACTTACGTTAGTCCTTCGGTAGAGAACGTTCTGGGTTTTCAACCTGCTCAAATTATTAACCTCAATTGGCGCGATTTGATTGGCGAACGTTTTATCGGTCGATCGGATGCTGATCGAGTACTTTCGGAAGTTGAANCTGGACAAAAATTCNACCGCTTTACAGTTGAGATTTTACATGCCAGTGGTAGTACACGTTTGGTCGAAATACAGCAAAGACCGTTATTTGACGACGCGGGAAAATACATTTCCATGGAAGGTATTGGNAAGGATCTCACGGAATCGATTCAGAATGCTGAAGAATTAAGGAGGCTCAAGGAAGAACTAGAGCAACGNGTCATTGAACGGACTGAGGAATTGTCTTTGAAGAACGTGCAACTTCGAGAAAGCGAGACACGTTATCGAAATATGGTCGAAGACCAGGCTGAATTTNTAATCCGTTGGCTACCGGGAGGAGAATTGACTTTTGCCAATAAGGCCTATTGTCGCTATTACAAAAAAGAGCAACATGAGCTGATANGCAAAAGCTTTTTTCCCACAGTATTTGAAGATGATTCTCTTTTACTAGCAAAGCACATACGAGCACTAACTATCGAACATCCTTACGATACGATCCAGCACCGCGTCAATCTTCCTNGTGGAAAAATTGGCTGGACGGAATGGACCAATCGAGCAATATTTGATAGTGAGGGCCATCTTCGAGAGTTTCAATCAGTTGGCCGCGATATTACCGAACTGAAACGTGCTGCCGATATTATTCGTGAGAAAGAGGCGCATCTGGCGCATGTGTCTCGNTTGGCCAGCATGGGAGAACTCGTGGCTGGGATAGCCCATGAAGTCCATCAACCATTGCATGCCGCTAAAACGTTTGCAGAGGCAGCTCGTCGGTCATTGGAAGGAAATTTAGACNGTGGAATAGAGACAGCGATTGACTGCACCAAGGAGATTTCAGAAGCAATTANTCGAACAGCAAAGATCATTCGCCATTTAAGAGAATTTACGAAGTCGGGGCCTGTGGAATTTGAGCTGCTAAACCTTAATAATGTAGTGCGAGAAGCGAGCGAAATTATTGCATTCGAAACGCGTCGAGCAAGCGTTCAAGTGCAGTTTGAGTTGAATAATAATCTGCCCGAAATTCAAGGCGATCGTGTCCAATTGGAACAGGTATGTGTCAATGTGCTAATCAACGCTTATGAAGCAATGGCTGATACGCCAGAGACGAAACGCAAATTGAAGATTAGCTCCAGCTATGCNGATGGACTAGTAAAATTATATTTTCAGGATTGCGGATGTGGAGTAGATAACGTTGATAGTACTCGTATGTTTGATGCATTTTATTCTACCAAACTGGGTGGTATGGGCATGGGGCTATCACTTTGCAAAAGTATCACGGAGGCCCATGGTGGTCAGATCTGGACTGAAGGGAATCAAGGTCCAGGCACGACTTTTATATTGTCTTTTCCAGAAGCGAAGCATTTTCCTGCGGGACTCCTATCCGATGCGACGCTGAAAGAAGAAATCAAGCCATGACCAGCCAAGCCATGATTTATGTTGTAGACGATGATCAGCAATCTCGTAAGGCGGTACTAACCTTAGTACAGCCGATGGGAATTCCAGCNAAAAGTTTTGCCTCGGCTGAAGAGTTTCTAAAGTCTTATGACGGACGCCGTCCGGCTTGTTTGGTAACGGATGTAAGAATGTTGGGTATGAGCGGTTTGGAGTTGCAAGAGCAACTCAATAAGCTGGGAATCACAATTTCGGTAGTGGTTCTTACTGCATTTGCCAGCACTCCCACAACAGTCCGCGCTATGCGAAACGGTGCTTTGACTTTGCTTGAAAAGCCATGCAATGACGATGAACTTTGGGAAGCCATTCGGACGGGACTCACTTCGGATGAAAGAAATGCTCAACTTGAAAGTAGTCGAAGTGAACTGCTAGAACGCCTCAATACGCTTACACCAAAAGAACGAGAAGTACTCCAGTACATCGTTTCTGGCGATGCCAATAAGGTGGTGGCTCGAAAATTGGACGTAAGTGTTCGTACCATCGAAAATCATCGTCAAAAAATATTCCAGAAAATGCAGGCTGATTCGCTAGCAGAACTGGTTCGAATTGCGCTGGCAGCCGGTATTTCAGTGGAANCCAAGACCTAGCNCGCAGGATATCCCCTTTTTCTGCCAGGCATGGCATTGTTTAGCGTCTTGTGAAGCCCCAGTGACATCGGCCTTGGGGCAATTGTGCCTGTGTGGCCACTCTTGAATCACTCTTTTCAGGTATTTTTGAGGTATGGTTTCTCGTAATGCTAGATCGGGAATTGCGGATACACGACAATTATCTCCTGATTAGTATAGAGGTAGACCAGCAGGCTGCGGACAAACGCATTTGCGTACGGAACACTTGTCTTTTCAGTTCAATCGGGAATGCCAAAATGCGGCAAATTGCCACATGCATTCCATGGTCTCTCATCTCCAATGTGCAGTCATTCAGAAGAGGGCATAAAAATGACAGGCAGCAGTCATCAAATAGAACCTATTGTGTATGTGGTAGGAGACGATCCACATGCGAGTCGTACCGTGGCTGAACTGTTGCATGCCGTCGGATTCCAGGCTCGCCTATTCGAATCGACGACAGATTTTCTTAACAGCATTGATGCAACCCGGCCAGGTTGTGTGATACTCGATACCAACGAACAAGGGACAAACAGCATAGAAGTCCATCAACGTCTAGTTCAACAGGGATTGAAATTACCAGTAATCATACTTATCACGGATTCCAACACTCAGCTTACAGTTCGTTCGCTCCGCAACGGCGCTGTCACAGTTTTGGAAAAACCATGTCGAGATGACGATTTGTGGAGCTATGTTCAGGAAGGTATCCGGCGTAGCNAAAAAGAACATCGCTGCAGATTACATTTGAATTATTTGGAGTGTCGTCTCAAAAAATTGGCACCTCAGGATCGCAGTGTTTTGCAATTGATGCTGGAGGGCCTGAAGAATCGTTCAATCGCCAAGCGACTCAATGTTAGTTTGCGCACTGTTGAAAACCGTCGGAGGCGAATATTTCAGGTGATGCACGCAGATTCTGTGGCACAGTTAACACGAATGGTTGTAGAATATGAGTACAGCCTGATGCCCATTCCGAGTACGCAAAAGTCGTGGCTAACTTTACCATACGAGAAAGACAAGTTGATCGCCTGCTAGTGGCAACTTCATCTTTGCAGAAAGCACTTGCCAAGCCCCAATCCGAGCAGTTTCTGCTGCGACAGCCTGGTAGTGGGTAAGCCCGCATCTATCTTCCATTTCGGGTTAGGTCGACCACAGATCCGGTCCCCAAATCCTATTGATGCCTCGGCTACGATCCTAAACGTGTTCAGGGCAGCATGCCTGATAAGACGACTTGAACCGCCTGTCAGTGCTTTGTCTCCAGAGACTAATGCAGCCGGCCAGGTCGGACTGTCTGAGCATCTCAGACCCTCAACGGGCCAAAAGAGTTCCTTATCACCTGCAGCACCAAATGCCTTGCTAAGCAATGGAGAGACCACTTCGCGACAAAATGCGTGGAATAGCGGATTTTCCCCTGGGGGTGGGCTACATATCCCAGAGACGCTCTCCTTAGCGTTTTAAGCCCAGTCCGCTTGTGTCGTGGNCTGAATTTGCTAGAATACCGGGTCCTGAGCCAGTTGCCCACTAGGGTGATAAGCGCCCGTTCTTCTCAGGTACGTTTTAAACGTGGCTGGGTCTTCAAGCACCAATATTAGAAATTTACTGAACCCGGACAGAATTCTACGATGCCCAAGCGTAACAATAATAATGCCAAGATTGCCAAGAAAGACCCCGTCTGCGTTGATGGCGTTCGACCACGTCCGATGTTTGTTGACTACAAGGATCTCGACTTGCTCAGCAAATTGACGAATCGTCATGGAAAGATAGTTGGGCGCCGTAAGACTGGCTGTCAGGCTGCTAGCCAGCACGCAGTATCCAAAGCGATCAAACGTGCTCGGTTCATGGCTTTATTGCCCTATAAGGGTACTTAGGCTGGTGCAGAAATCTGAGGTCTTGGCGGAACTGAGTTGCGAAGGGCGGAGCTGACACCGCAAATAGATTCCANGATTNTTTNCCATGTTGGGTTTCTCGCCTTAGAACATGTTGTTGAGAATCCAACTTGTCGTGGTTTCGGCCTATTGAGTCCCCTGGCTGCGTTACGCAGCATCGACGAATCTTGTGGATTTGCTCTCTTTGTCAGGAACTCATTCACTCGATCCTGCCAGGCAAATCCACATATTTCATCCATTTCTGCCTCTCCGACCAACGTTGCAATTTAGTGTCCGAACACATGAGATATCCGGGCTTAGCATATTTCAAAACACATTCTTAGAATTCTCTGACTTNAGTTCCCTCCTATGTCCAACTCTTTTTGCACGACGCGACTCGTCGAATTCCACGACACGGATATGGCGGGCATTATGCACTTTGCGTCATTTTTTCATTACATGGAATCGGCCGAGCATGAATTTATCCGTTCGCTTGGNCTTAGTGTGCACTCTTTGGTTGAAGGTGACACGCTCAGTTTTCCACGTGTTGCTGCAAGTTGCGATTACAAAAGGCCCGTCCATTGCGAAAATGCTCTCGACATAGAGGTGCGGCTTATTCGCATTGGCAACAAGAGCCTATGTTACGCAATAGATTTTTCTCACGCAGGACATGATGTGGCGGCGGGTCAGATTACTTGTGTTTGTTGCCGTGTTTTACCAGGCAAGCCTCTGACTTCTGTTCCGATCCCGGCGGCTATAGTGGCGAAGCTTCAGCCTTACCTTTCTTAACCCAACATGGATATTCAGCAGGAGGGAGCACGAGCCATCATTCCTTCGCTNCCTTATCTTGTCGAGTTAACCCAACGACTAGCTTTGGGTTTGGGGCATCTTTCGACAAAAGAGAGACAAGTGCACTGCGATTATTTTTGGGCGCAGCAGCAAACGGATGGTGGCTTTTGTGGGCGCACCACCGCAAGTGATCTTTACTACACTTCATTTGCCTTGCGTGGTTTAGTCATTTTGGGAGACGAATATAGTGAACGGGCCCAACATGCAGCAGTGTATTTACGTGATCGTTCGCAAAGCCAGGCAAGTGTGATCGACCTCATTTCTCTTGTGTTTGCCTCCCGTTTGTTGGAGTCCTGGACGGGGTTATCTGTTTTTGAAGATAATTCTCGCTGGCCAGGTCAGGTCGTGGCAAATTTGGAACAACTGCGTCGCGCAGATGGNGGATATGCCAAGTCGAAGGAAGGGCATGCGAGTAGCACCTACCAAACATTCTTGATTTCGCTTACTTACCAACTTCTTGAAATTCCCCAGCCTGATTTTCAGCGAGCCGTAGAATTTGTTTTGAGCCAGCAACGTGACGATGGTGGCTTTGTGGAAATTGGTGTTATGCGTCGGAGTGGTACAAATCCAACTGCTGCAGCGGTTGGTGTTTTAAAGATATTAGATCCTCTGCGNATAGAGCAAATAAGGTTGAGTGTAACGCACTATTTGCTTGGCAATCAGACTGACNAGGGGGGCCTGCGAGCCAACACACAGATCCCAATCGCGGACTTATTGAGTACCTACACAGGCCTACAGACACTGCATGACATAGGTTCCGCAGATCAGATAGATACTGCGGACGTATTAAGCTACGTGCAAAGCTTGCAGCAACCAGAGGGTGGATTTTTCGCCGCAAATTGGGATGCAATTGCGGACGTAGAGTATTCGTTTTATGGAGTTGCCTTGTTGGGATTGCTGATTGGCAAAAGAACGAACGAAAAGACTGGATAGCACGTTAAATGACTCCAGTGACCTGNCCCCTTCAAACGAGTCCACGTTCTGAGTCATAATCAGGGCGACAGGACGCAACCGAAGGAGGGCAATTTGATGCCACAAGCGAAGAAGCATCGTGCGGAGTAGATGATAGCGAAGCTGCGAACCGCCGAGGTAGAGATTTCTAAGGGCCGCACTGCAGCTCTGGCAGCGAAGAAGATCGATGTAACGGAACAGACTTATTATCGATGCCGTATTGGAACGGCTAAGTGACCCGTTTATCTG
>PATG01000083.1 GCA_002713555.1 Planctomycetaceae bacterium | reverse complement strand
AAGGAATCCTGGCCCGAATCTTCGGTTCCACTATCAAGAACTCCCCTAGCGCTGCGCATTGGTTTGCTCCTTGCTGGCCGTTTCTGGCAAACGAACTTCAACACCAGAGTCTTTTAATAGACGCATTATCTGGAATGCCGAATAACTTGCGTCGGGGCCCATGTTGAGTTCTAAGACAGGGCGCCAATACAATCCGCTACCAGCAATCCCCCAATCTTCCATTCGTTCGCGCAAGGCCATCACAAATTCTTCAGAGATCTGAGTCCCAGACTGCTCAAGTGAAATCTCCGTACCGATTGCCCCCACTCCACTAGTTTCATGCCGACTGGGCAACAAGGCCATACGATCTTCACGCACCACCACTTGGATCGTACGGCGAATGGGTACGGCCCCGGGACTACCTTTTTGAATGGCCCAATTCGAACCACGTGAATCGGCAATACTTTTTTGCTGTCCGCCTGCAGCCCCCGTCCCTCCAGACCTGGCATTCTCGGCTGCAGAATTTCCATGTGCAGAGGCCTGCCCATTACCACCACTGGTTCCCGTAAAAGTCTCGCTGGCACTTGTGCCCTGTGCACCGGAACCCTGACTAGTTCCAGACAATCCACCCGTTTGAGAATATCGATCAAGAGTCGAATCCCCAGAGTTTCCAGAAGATTCCGCCAGAGTGCCATTTGGAGATCCAGCAGAATCAGACGATTGTCGATTCCCGTCCGAACCCACCGAATCATCTGCTAGTGCGCCGTATCGTGATTCGCCATCTGTCCGATTGGAATCTTTGCTGCTCGCCAAAGCATTTCCCCCCGGACCATTTGAAAGTCCGCTGGAATTGCCATGATTCTCCTGGGCGAGTCCATCGGATCCCTCCCTGTGATTGCCAGTCCCCCAACCACCAGCCCCGGATCTCCCTCCACCACGACTTCCTTGCTGCCCGCTACCAATCCCTTGAAATCGACTGGGGGCAGATTGCACCAGCCGCTTTAAGCGATCGCGTGCCACAAACAGTGCGTGCTCTTGCACTTGAGCAAGCTGTGGATCGAATGGTTCAGGGTAGTCGAGCTGCCAGTCGCTATCGATAAATTCGTATCCATAGTCTGAGTCCCAAGATTGTATTGCTGCACGAGCAATCGTGTATTGTCGAATCCCATTTGGCCGAATCAAAATCATGGGGTAGGGATCGGGTGGCTCCGAAAGACCTGAACGGATTGCCTTTTCGTTGTAGTATTCACGCGACGCGCGTAAGGCGGCAGCCAAGGGGTTCCCCGGCCAGGAAGTTGCTAAAAAATCACTCCCCTGCAATCGAATTCCTTCAGGCTGCAACACAATTCCTTCTGCACTGCATTCAATGTAAATTGGCCTACGGTGTGTGCCATGGGGTCCTTTGTATGGAACAATTGCATAAGACTTTTTTTGCGTCTCTTCCTCTCGCATTTCTTCCAACTGATCTTGCGTCTCTAAAATCAGCTTTTTCAGATGAGCAAGCTGCCTCTCGGCTTGCCCCTGGTCAATCACGCGATTTTTTTCTGTCGCTTCTAATTGCTTTGCTGCAATAGTTAAACGAGCAAGCTCGTGTTCAATTTGGCGAGTGTGTTGTTCCAGGTGACTAAGTCGCTCTTGCTCCACTTGAAGTTGCTTTTCAGCTTGCTGCCCGTGTTTTGCGATCTTTTGCTCGTATTCATGAACTTCTGCCAGCTTGCGAGTCAGATCTGCAATCTGTTGAGAATTGTCAAGAGCAGCAACATTTGGCGTTGGAGTTGTGGACGGAGTGGGGATCTCTTTGATCCCAGACTTCCCAACTCGCTGCGCCATGACAACCAGGAGCACCAAAAGTGCACCCATCGTGCAAAGCAAGACGGCAAGAAAAGGGAACAGACCAACCGCGTCTGCTTTTTCGCTGGTCGTACGTATGCTCATGCTGCGTGGTTTTTGCTTTGTGTTTGTTTCAATTCCGGGTCATTGGTCAACGATACGGGTTGCCCCAAGCGGGCTCCAATGACCTGGAGTGCTGCCGATAGTGCTGCTGCTGTTTCGCGGAAACCATGAGCCCCCGCCAATGAATTAAGATTGCTGTTAAGCGTGTCTTCAAGATGCTTTATCTGTCCTGTAGCTTCGACAATTTTCAGCAAGACATCTCCCTGCTTTAAGAGTTGCTCCTGCTGCGCAACTGTCGATCCCGCTGATTCAATCAATGCCACTTGCATCTCATTGAGCATTACCTCACTCTTTTCGATAAGTTTCTCCTGGCGTGTTGTCGCAATAAGCATCGCTTCTTCAACTGCTGCTTCCACCTCAGCTAAATGCAGCCGGTTCTCCTTCGCCAACTCTTTTTCTGCATCTGTGAAACCCTGACGATGACTATCCATGTTTTTGGCTAGATCAGCAGCATGGTGAACAAGTCCTTCATTGAGCACTTCTGCAAGCCGAACGAGCATTTCTTCAAGGTCACCTGTAAAATCTTTGACACCCTTGTTGAGTGCCTCTGCATGATGCGTAAGGCCTTCAACCACAGCCCCCGAGAGCGCCTCATCGACTGTTGAGGCGGTATTGGCCAGTATGTCGGACCACTGCCTGCTATTATTGTCCAGTGATTCCTGCAACAGGAGAGTCTGTTTGTTCATGCCATCATCGACTGCCTTGAGCAACTGTTCTGACATTCGGCAAACTGAGGCCAGGTATGGATCATTCTCTGTCCCATATTGTTGAAAACGCCCAATGAGTTGTCTTGAAGAATTCGTTTCCACATCTGACAACAAGCGAATTTCAATACGCTCAACACAGAATTTGGCAAATAACAGGACCGTCGATAGCGAGAGAGCCAACGCGGTAGTGTCAAACGCCACACTTAGTCCAGAGACGACTGCGGCCAACGATTTTTCCATCGCTTCGCCCGCTAAATCCATCTTACCGATTGCAAGAGTAATTCCAATCACCGTACCCAGGAATCCCAGGATCGGGATTGTCGATAGGATAATGCGCACCATGGCATAACCATGGTGCATCTTTGCTAAATCGTTTTCTTCTTGTAGACGCAATTGAGGTTCTAATGAATCGGCTGAACCTTTTAGCTGAATGTATTGCAAAGCATCACGTAGGCGTCGAACCAGATAACTGTCTTGCAGAGTTACTGAAATGCTACTTAAGCTTTTTAATAGATTGGGAACATCCTCTAGTGTCTCACCTCTCGTTGCAGCAGTTGGTAACTGCACACTATCCAACGTTGCGTATTGGAGGCACAAACCTAAGAATTTTATGGTCAGGGCCGCAAGCCCCACAAAAAATAGCGCAGTCGTACAATACGCCACTGGATGTCCAGCAAAATAGCGCTGTATAAACTCACCTTCAGGGGCACTCCTCACCACCAAGGCATAGAATGCCAGACAGGCCAAGCCTCCCCAGATAAAAGCTTGACGTAACAACCATTCTGAAAATGAAGTGACGCGTGACACGGCGAGCATCCTTTCTCTGTGACACATTAAGTTTTCACTGTGTGCATTCGATCTGCGCACGCTGATCGAGTGCCTAGTCATCTATCCACACAATCGGCGCAATCCACAAGGTTTATGAGTCGATTTGCCAAAAAACCTGCCTGGGCGGAGTGCTAGCATGCCACCCATATGCCAATCCACAGGAAAGAAGACCCCTGGCTTCCTCCTGAGTGCTCACCTGACAAGCCAGTAGATGCTGCCTGGAGAAGGGAGGCACTGATCCTACGCAGCTGTAGTACTCTTTAGCAGTGAAAAACCAATACTCTGCATTACAATGCAGAAGTCGTAGCAGAGGCGGTTGAAAAACATGAGAACCGGCAAAGCTTTGGCAATTGTCAAACTTTACCAAAAGCTTATGGCGATGAGCGTCGATATAGCAAAGGCATGGCTGACATAACGAGCCGTTGATCAGGCTTAGATGACAGCGATCTAAGAAACACCCAGGGGGGCTAGCAGCCCGGGCGACATCGTACGTCCGGGCTGCATTATTTTATATCATTCCTTAGGAACACTCGCGTTAGGAATACTCGGGTTAGGAAGATAGCTGGCAAAACACCGTGGTGTTTCCCAGAGTCGTACTTCTACGATGGGTACTCCCTGCGAGCGATTCTCTTCATAAATCAGCTTGGCAATATTTTCTGCCGTGGGGTTTTGACTGAGCAAATACAAAGGTTCCCCCATGTCTTGCAGTATGGGTACTACTGGATCTTCTCGATTTAGAATCATCCGATGGTCAAGATTCTCATCAATCCAGGTACTCACTGCTTGCTTAATATCCGAAAAGTCCAGCACCATCCCTCGATGATCCAGTTTATCGCCCTCTACGGAAATGACAGCACGACCATTGTGTCCATGCAAATGTCGACACTTGCCATTGTAGTTTAAGAGACGGTGGCCATAACAAAAATCGATTTCTCGGGTTACGCGAAACATGGGTGCTTCTTTCCTTTCGAAAGGGTGGATAGAACCCGACCGCGTTCCGCGCACTTGTTACAGTGTCCGCAGTGTTCTTCGCGAATGGGAGCCAGGCAAGAAAATGTTAACTCCAAAGGCAAATGGGATCCCTTGGCCAAAACTTCTTGCTTGCTAAGCCCAGCAAAAGGCCGCAGAATCTTCAGTCGTTTGGTGGTAGCCGCTTCCAACATCTGCTCAAACCCAAGAAAAAATTCTGGGGTCGTATCCGCAAATGGATTAGAAGCCAATGTTGCCATGGCCAGTTGTTCGATGCCATGCTGTTGACACCACAGGGCTGGTTTGATCAATAGGAGTGGATTGCGTCCCCAAAGGGAAACAGCCTCGTCCAAGGTGTTTTCATCCGGTACAGAAACTCCCGTAACACTCCAATGCAAGCCATATAAATCAGCAATGGGCACCTCCAATTCCACGACAGGTTCGACGGCTTGCAAGTTGAGAGCATCCATAAAATGCTCAATTGCTTTCCTTTCTGCATCTTCCCACCGACAACCTGTACGAACATAAAATGGCTGAACCCGTTGCCCTTGTTCCAGCAATTGTGCCAAGAGAACTGCGCTATCCAAACCTCCACTAAATAGCAGGCCGGTAATTTCGGAAGTATTTTTATCTAGGGCCATCTCAATCATGGGTCAGTAGATTCCATCTCAGGAGCTATACGAAACAGCTCTTCAGCCTAGCAAAACACCCTGTTGTTGCAATCTCCTGGAAAATGGATTGCTTTCCTCTTGCGGTCTGGCCTGGGGAACCCGATATTACGACCTGTCCATACTCGACAGTTTTCAATCTCCCTTCACTAGTATAATCTGGGGGATTTTCTCCGTTTCGTCACGAAACTATCTCATTTTTATCGCCAAGGTATTCGAGGACATTTATACGGAGACACTTTAAGAATCGTAAAAAAGCTGACAAACCCCGACAAGCACTTCTTCTGCCGAAGTGATAGAAACACGCCTGAGCACCTGAACAACAACGAAACATCAAAGCATGCACAAGGTGTTTGCCAGTACAAATGCGACTCTTGAGGCCCAACAAACCTGTCCCATCGTATCAAGCATGTGCTTATTGAAAGCAAACCAACCATGAGTCAATACCCAAAACGCCGTCGCAAGATTCATCGCTTGCTCCAAAAAAACCACCTAGACGGCCTGCTCGTGACAAATTTCAAAAATGTAACTTATTTAACTGGATTCACGGGTGAAGACAGCTATCTCCTGTTAACACCCAAACAAGCGATCATACTCAGTGACAAACGGTATGCGACACAATTGGAAGAAGAATGTCCTGATATCGAATGTATTGTCCGAAGTCCCGGAAAGACAATGCTTACCTGTGTTAAGGATCAGGTTCATAAAACCAGAATCAAGCTCTTGGCTTTTGAGGCCCACTCGATGACGGTTGCTTTGCAAACGGCATTGTCTGAAGCGATCACCTCAGCAGAACTGGTAGCAACCGAGAATTGGGTTGAAACATTGCGGACTATCAAAGACAGCCAGGAGATTGATCGTACCCGTATTGCTTGCAAGCAGGCAGCACGTGCTTTCGAGGCAGTACGGGCCCTGTTGACTCCAGAAATGACTGAACTCGAAATAGCAGCTGAGTTAGAATACCAGGCTCGGCGATTTGGCGGCAAATGCCTCAGCTTTCCACCAATCGTTGGCGTCGGGCCTCGTTCGGCCCTCCCACACGGCACACCGACAAACGGCCGGGTTTGCGGCGGCGATTTCACCTTAATCGACTGGGGCGTCAACGAGGGCCTCTACGTTAGCGACTTGACGCGGATTTTGGTCACCGGTAGAATTTCGCCCAAACTGCGCAAAGTATATGAAGTTGTGTTAAAAGCCCAGTTGGCAGCTATTAAGGCCATCCGTCCGGGCGTCACATGCGCAACAGTAGATCGTAAAGCACGCGATATTATAACCAAGGCTGGTTATGGCAAATACTTCGGGCATGGACTAGGCCATGGGACTGGGCTCGATGTCCATGAGTCCCCGAGAGTAAGCCTGGGGCAGAAAACACCCCTTGTAGCTGGTATGATTATTACCGTTGAGCCAGGAATTTATCTTCCTGGCTGGGGTGGAGTCCGGATTGAAGACGATATATTGGTCACACGGACTGGCCATGAGGTTTTGACGTCGGTCCCCAAGCAATTGGAAGAGTGCGTCGTTTACTAACGTAATTCAATGACGAAATACGAATTTGGGGAGCATCTTGATGGCTAACGGTGGTTCTGGTGGCGGCGATGTCTTTGACGTGCGTAAAGTACGACGGCTTGTTGAATTGATGAATGAACATGAACTGGCCGAAATCGACCTCAAACAGGCCGATCAACGCATTCGATTACGACGTGGCCAAGACCCCATTCTCACGGCAGGTGTTACCACAGCCCCCGCATCTCCACCGGCTGTCGCGCCCACTGCACCAGTGGTGGAAGCCCCCCCAGCCGCCAGCCCTGCAGCCGAGGACCCCAGTGCAGCCTATATCACTAGTCCCATGGTGGGTACTTTTTACACAGCTTCCAGTCCCGACTCGCATGATTTCGTGAATGTTGGTGATCAGGTGAACGCCGAAACGGTAGTCTGTATTCTTGAAGCCATGAAGGTCTTTAACGAAATACCCGCTGAATGCTCGGGGAAAATCGTGGCCCGATTGGTTGAAAATGGTGATGCGATCGAATTCGGGCAGAAGCTATTCCAAATCCAACCGAATTAGTCAACCGTTGCGGATTACGATTCGCGAGTTGCAATAAACTCGGCATCCCTTTTTAGAACTCGCAACTCGAAACATGAAACTCAATACTCGAAACTCCTATGTACCAAAGAATTCTCGTAGCTAACCGAGGTGAGATTGCCCAGCGCATTATCCGTGCCTGCCGAGAATTGGGCATTGGGACGGTAGCTATCTATAGCGAAGCCGACCGCGGTTCTCACTATCTAGAACTAGCTGATGAGGCCTTTTGCGTTGGACCTGCTAAACCCGCAGACAGCTATTTGAGAATCGCCAACGTTATTAGTGCAGCCGAAGTGGGCAATGTACAAGCCATTCATCCAGGCTATGGCTTTTTAGCCGAAAATGCCCATTTCAATGAAGTTTGTCAGAGTTGCAAGATCGACTTCATAGGACCAAGCCCAGAAGCGATGGCCAAGTTGTGCGACAAAAATGTTGCCAGAGAGATGGCTAAAAAAGCGAATGTCCCCGTTGTCCCTGGAAGCGATGGGCTGATTGAAAGCGCTGACCAGGCTTTGAGTTTTGCCCATGAAGTTGGTTTCCCCGTTCTGATCAAGGCGGTAGCTGGAGGCGGCGGCAAAGGAATGCGCGTTGCCGCCAACGACCTGGCACTTAAGTCCGCGCTGCAACAGGCACAATCAGAAGCCGAAGCGGCTTTCGGGAATGGGGCCGTTTATCTTGAAAAATACATCGAACAACCACGACACGTCGAAGTCCAAATACTGGCTGACCATCATGGCAATGTCGTTCATCTTTGGGAAAGAGATTGTAGCGTTCAACGACGACATCAAAAGCTGATCGAAGAAAGCCCCAGCACATGCATTAGTCAAAAGACGCGTGAAGCCATGTGCGAAGCAGCGTGTCGGATGATTAAGCAAGCCGAATACACCAATGCTGCGACGGTTGAATTCATTGTCGACAAAGATGGCAATTACTACTTTATTGAAGTCAATGCACGGATTCAGGTAGAGCATCCGGTGACTGAAATGGTAACTGGCATCGACTTGATCAAACAGCAAATACTCATTGCTAGTGGCGAGCCACTCGGTTTTCGACAAAAAGACATCAAACAAAATGGCACCGCCATCGAATGCCGCATTAATGCCGAAGACCCTCGCAAAAATTTCCAGCCATCACCTGGCAAGATTGAGCGTCTTATAGTCCCAGGAGGATTCGGTGTTCGCTTTGAGTCCCATGCACATAGCGGCTATGTGGTACCGCCCTACTATGATTCGATGATCGGCAAATTAATTGTCTATCAACCTTCACGTGCCGAGGCGATAAGCTTAATGCAGCGTGCGCTGGCCGAATTACAAGTTGATGGCATCAAAACCACGACACCTCTCCATCAAGAAATACTGAGCCACAGTGCTTTTGTGGAAGGGCGTATCGACACCACTTTTGTTGAGCGAACCTTTTCAGGGGATGCCTGAAGTTCTTTAACAATAGATGTCCAAAATCTCCTGCGATTATCTTTCAGGGTATCTCCCCGAGATGTCGCCTACTGAAGGCTTTTCATCCTGAATGGCCAGCGCAAAGCGCCCCGGAGGAGATTGCACTTCCCCGCTCTGCAGATCGGACCATTTCCCAGCAGACTCAGGAAGTTTACAATGAGTGTTCTGTATTATCCCTCATGCCCCTGCAGTGACAAACTGGCCACCAACAAACCAAACTCGCACCTATCCAATCAATCTGGAACACAAAATGGCTGAAAACACCCTCGCACGCCCCCCAAAAACAAAACACAATTTCCGCCGGACAGCAATTCTGTTTGCCGGCGGACCTGCTCCTGCGGCAAATGCTGTCATCTCTGCTGCTGCCACATCATTCCTGCGTAGTGACATTGAAGTCATCGGCATCAAGCATGGTTATTCACAGCTTTTGCAGTACGATGCCAAAAATCCTTTGGTCGAAGATCGAGACTACGTAATGATCGACCACAAAATGCTTGGTCGCACAAGAAACTCGCAGGGCATCATTATTGGCACCGCACGTGATAATCCGGGCAAAATGGTCTCGCATCCTTCGCATCTTACCGACCCCGAGCGCTCCGCCCCGCTCAAAACGGTCTACGAGGCCTTACGATCGATTGGTGTGGATCTACTCATTTCAATAGGTGGTGACGATACGCTCAAGACGGCCAATAAGTTCAAAATGTATCAAGAACGCCTGCCTCTTGATGCACATCGTATACCTGTAGTGCATTTGCCCAAGACGATTGACAATGACTACCGTGGCATTGATTTTACGTTTGGTTATTTTACCGCTGTTGATTTTCTTGCCAAAGAAGTACGCAACCTGCTTGCTGATGCAGAAGCCAATCGCAACTACTTTTTGGTGGAATCGATGGGGCGTAGTGCCGGCTGGCTGGCCTATGGTGTCGCTATCGCGGGAGAAGCAAGCTTAGTTATTAGCGTTGAGGACATCACAGGCAAGTACGAAGCACACGAAGAAACAATCAATGCCGAAACGGGTGAAAAAACAACTCGCAAGGTCATGAATATGGAAGAAGTTATCCCGCGAATTGTGGCCACCATGAACGCTCGAGAACAAGAGGGCAAATTGTATGGTGTAATCGTTATTGCAGAAGGACTTGCCGAACTACTACCTAACACCTACCTGGAAGGTGTGGATCGCGATGACCACGGACATATCAATATTTCAGCCATCAATCTGCACGAAATATTCTCTTCCTTAGTTGCCAAGGAATACGAACGCCAAACGGGCCGGCATCGTAAGGTCAACGGTTTGCAACTAGGTTACGAGGCGCGCTGTGCAAAACCTCACGCTTTCGATACCATGCTGGGCAGCCAATTGGGTGTTGGCGCCTATCGGGCCTTGGTCGAAAAAAGCCTGAATGGCGTGATGGTCTCCGTATCAGGCCAATTGAATCTAGAATATGTGCCCTTCGATGAACTGGTAGACCCCGAAACTCTGGTCACAGTCGTTCGTCATATCGAACGAGACAGTGACTTCCAGCAACTTACTCGTTTCTTAGAAACGTATGTCGATGACGGGGAAGAACTTCGTTAAGAATCGAAAGAAAAAGCAGGCTAGTACCCAATCACCAGGGTGCAACCTCATTCACCCAATGTTCCTTTGGTGCTAGGTATACCCAACATCCGTGGATCATCTTCCACAGCCATGCGCAAGGCTCGTGCTGTTGCTTTGAAAACGGCCTCGGCAATATGGTGGCTATTGCGACCGTAATGCATGAGGACATGTAGATTACACAGGGCGTTTGCCGCTGTTGCCTGCCAAAAATCTTCCAGCAACTCGCTATCGAAATCGCCAATCTTCGCTGCGGGTGTTGGCGCTTGGTAGGCCAGGGCGTATCGTCCACTGAAGTCGATTGCTACAGTAACCAATGTCTCTTCCATAGGCAAAGTAAAGTGGCCATAGCGACGAATGCCACCTTTGTCGCCCAAGGCCTCACGTAGAGCCAATCCTAGACAAATTCCTGTATCTTCAACTGAGTGATGCTGATCCACTTGCAAGTCGCCTTGCACGCGAATTTTGAGATCCAAAGCACCATGTTTTGTGAAAAGCTCCAGCATATGGTCGAGAAATCCAACTCCCGTGGAGATATCGGCCTGCCCCGTACCATCGATGCACAAATCCAACTCAATTTGAGTTTCAGCCGTGTTTCGCCGAATGCTTGCTGTACGTGCCATGGGAAAAATTGGGGTCGAGTATTGGGTGCTTTAGGTTGGCCCAGATTCGAAACGGACATAGTATCCGGGCCAGGGAATTGGAGCCAGATGCTCTCCCACTGTCCAATCTTACCATGGACACTGCCCATCAACGATGAGTTCGGTCACCTGGGAACGGCATTCCTAGGTAGTTTTTTGCATCCCAATCGGTCCGTTTGTTACAATCGGACAGATCGGTGACTCTTTATCACAATGCGATTCCCACTTCCAGAAAAGCTATACAAGCGCTGCATCCACTACAAATTCAAGATTGGGAGAATGACACCATGGCACCCATGAAATGCCCCAGCTCGCGCAGCACAAACCCTCTGTATGGCGATAGCTACTCTTTAACACACATAGCTCGCCGATGGGGTGTTTCACGACGTGACATTCGCCTACTTCTCAAGCAGGGCCAACTTCCTTTCATCGAAGTACTGGGCCAACTTCGGGTACCAACCACTGCCGTGCAAAAATACGAACACCAGAAGAGCTCGTAGGCAGACTAGGATGAAATATGCGAGCTAGAGTGTCCACTCAGGAGCCCGCGCACGAATCAGCTCGGTTAGTTTCAGCAAAGTCGGCACATCAAGTTGCTCCGTACGCGTATCAGGCGAAAAATCCATTGGAGCAATTGCTTCGTCAACCTCGGCTTTCGAAAGATGCGCCTTCATCGCAGCGACAATATTAGCTCGCAAAAACTTACGACGGTGGATAAAGATCGCCTTCACAAACTGGTGAAAATAATGCCGGTCCGGAACCTGTGCTCTACGCTCAGCATCAACAACAATGCGCACAATAGCCGATTCCACTTTAGGTGGTGGCCAGAACACTCCAGGCGCCATAATTCGCACAATTTCTGTATTGGCCTGGCACTGCATCCAGACACTGAGTGCTCCGTAATCTTTGGACCAGGGCCTGGCAACGATTCGATCTGCTAATTCTTTTTGAATTGTCGCCACCATTGAATGGGGGATGTATTCGCATGTCAGCATGTTTGAAAGGACGGGAGTGGCTATGTTGTAGGGCAAATTTGCCACAAGTTTCAGCCGTCTGGTCGGATCCTTTGCCAGCTCCAATCCGACCGCATCCATGATGCGCTGGTCAAATGTATTTTTATTTTTCAGCGCGTCATGCTTAAGCATCGTTACGTTTTCGTGCTCCAGCAGCAGCTCGCTGGCTAGTTCAAACAAATGCCCATCAATCTCAACCGTGATCACCGCTCCTGCTCGTTGGGCCATCAAAGCCGTCAAGGCCCCTGTGCCTGTACCAATCTCCAACACCACATCCTGAGGCGACAGATCAGCCGAATCTACAATCAGTAACTGCAGATTGAGATCTATTAAAAAATTCTGACCATGGCGTGTCGCAGGCTGAATACCAACCTCTCGGAAACGCTCTATTAAAAAAGACTTCGTTTGGCGGGGCATAGAATGGACGTTCGTAGTTAGGTGTTGGGCATTAGCTGGTTGACGGGGTACTCTGTAGGAAAAACATACTAGAACCGGTTTCAAAACATATTTGTAGCCGGCGATTGCTACGAGAGTCGATTTTTCATCCTGGTTTTATAGGCTCTCTTAGCGACCGCAGGCAAAGGAAATAAAAAACAATGCATTTGGAAACCGGTTCTAAGACTTCCACCGTAATTGCTGCTCAACATACTTGGCTAAAATATCGGTCTCAAGATTGACCCGATCACCTGGTTGTCTCTGACCTAAGGTTGTCACGTTCAACGTGTGGGGGATAAGGGCTACGCTAAAACGTTCTTTCTCGACATCAACCAAAGTCAGACTGACTCCATCCATGGCTACAGAACCCTTACTGGCCATTTGGCGTGTGAGACCATTTGGGACTTTTACCCAAAGGGTACACCAATCGGAGTCTTCAATACGCTGGTCGATCGTCCCCAAACCGTCAACATGCCCGCTGACAAGATGCCCACCCAATGCATCGCCTGCGCCTAGTGCCGTTTCGAGATTAATCGGATCTCCCTCAGAAAGCTCTCCCAGAGTCGTACGCTTGAGGGTTTCAGCTCCTGCTTCAAATGTCAGGCTATTCCCTTGCACTGCGACTACGGTAAGGCAGCAGCCATTGATTGCAATGCTGTCCCCCACAGCTGCACCGGGGGCAGCGAATAGATCAGTAATTGTCAATCGCACACCTGGTCCGTCGGGAAGAATCGCTTCAACTTTTGCGAGGCTTTGTACCAATCCGGTAAACATCGTCAAGACACCTTATTCGACACGGACTTTCTACTACGAATTATTTGAATTCCAACATGGCGAATCGCAGGAATTGCGGCATACAGTCCACAAAGAATAGGAATTGCATACCAGCGCACAAACGAGAGTACCATCAATACACAAACGATTGTCACCACTTGTGAAAAACTTCGTTTGCCGCGGAGAAACTGTGTTACCAAATGTGGGTATGGAATACGAGTCACCATCAAGAGTGCTACCACAGCTGCAAACGGAGGAAGTATTAATTGCATCCAATCGTCATATTGTTTGAAGGATTCAAAATTAATTTCATTACGTAATGAATATGAAAGCATGGCAAAACTGGCAATCATTGCCGCAGCTGCCGGTGATGGTAAACCTGCAAATATACCGTGATCGTCACTTTCGTCCGTTTCGACATTGAAACGAGCCAGGCGCAGAGCAGCACAGCAGGCAAAAAGTGCCGCAATGCTCCACACAGCTTCGCTATGCAAGCTTGTAAATTGCGGACACATTTTCACCAGCAAGATGGCAGGAGCAACTCCGAAGGAGACCACATCACAAAGACTATCTAGTTGCCCCCCAAAATCACTCGTAGTCCTTGTGAGTCGTGCAACTTGACCATCGAACATATCACATAGCATGGCTATAAAAATCAGCGAACCACAAAGCATTAGGTTGTGCGTGGGCACTCCACTATCAAAATAGGGCCATACCAAACCCAATTTGGGTGCTGGCACCGCTTCTATAACTCCAGGCTTTTCAATCCGAGCGGCAACGACTATTGCAAAAAATCCACAGACCAGATTTCCTAGCGTAAAGAGAGTTGGCAATACGGCAATCGCACGGACAGGTTTCATGAGATAGGTTGCCAGAAAGTAGGAGCCGTCGAGGTAGGAGTCGTAATATGCTTGAAAGCCTATCCCACATTTGGCTCCTTAGCTGTTGGGAGTGTGGTCAGGGGAGAGTGTTCAGATTTGTTGGTAGGTTCCCGTGCCCAATTTATCCGTACGACAAATAAACTAATCCGTGTAACGAGCCAATACTGTGCTGCCCGCTTGTACCTTTTGGCCAACTTCGACTTCCACCAGGACCTCATCACGCGGCAAAATCAGTTCGGTACGCGAACCTAGCTTAATCATACCAAATTTTTCGCCCCGTTGGAGCGTATCTCCGGGCTTCAAGACACAAACAATTCTTCTGGCTATCAACCCTGAAATGGCTCGTACGGCAAACTTTCGGTGCGATGCGTTTTCCGTTTCTCCAAACTCTTCCATTCCTATCCACATATATTCATTTCTGAGGGCACTTTCGGGATTCATAGCGTTCAAAAATTCGCCCGGCTTGTAGTGCATCTCCAAGATCCGTGCTGCCCGTGGAGAACGATTTACATGCACATTGAAAATAGAAAGAAAAATTCCGACCCGTATTGCGGGACCGTTAAAAAAGTCGTAATGCTCAAGCTCTGTCACTTCCGCAATGGTTCCGTCAGCTGGCGAAACAATGGCATTTGCGGATTGAGGAATCTCGCGATTAGGATCACGAAAAAAGTAGACGATTAACCCCAATAAAATAGCCGGCAGGATTGCCAACCAGCGCCAAACCCCACCACCGGTCAGAGCGAGAATCATCAACAATACCAGAGGCCAACCCATGATTTGCAACTCAGCAAGTCCCCACCGGGCAAAGGGGATACTTTCGCGCCAGGCAAAACCATCATCTTCTTTTGCCCAATGGGCCGTACACAAATTGCTGCAGTACTTGAGATCGCGTGGATCAAGAATCTCATGAGGCGCACCCGAGGTGTCTCCTCGGCGCAACTCGGCCATGCGTTGGACGTAGCCCTGACGAAACGTTTTCAGATACCAACGTCTGAAAGTTCCCCAACAGAGTTCCAGTTGGTAACAAAAGCCACCTCCAGGCTGGACGCTCTGGATATTCTCGGGGAGCGGAGGGTAGGATTGCGGCATATTAAATAGAAACCGTACACTCAGCGAGCGTGTTGTAAGCGCTCTCTAACAGATCAGACGTCTCCTCAAAACTAATGCATCCATCGGTGATGGACACACCATATTTGAGAGTAGCTAAATCGCTGCCAAGCTTCTGCTGTCCTGCATGGAGATTGCTCTCCAGCATCAGCCCGACTATTGTGTCATTGCCTGCAGCACGTTGATCGAGCACATTATTCCAGGCAACCGATTGTTTGGTAAAATCTTTATTGGAATTGGCATGGCTACAATCGACGACAAACCGAGGAGGTAAATTTGCCTTGGCCAGCATACGGCTCGCTTCGGCAAGACTCGCAGCATCGTAGTTCGGCCCCAAGCGACCTCCGCGTAGTATCAGGTGCCCCAAATCGTTGCCACGTGTGTTGACCATGCAGGTTTTTCCCGAATAGTCGATTCCGAGAAACGTATGGGGTGTACGAGCGGCTTCCATCGCATTGATTGCAACTTCTAAACTCCCCTCTGTACTATTCTTAAAACCTACTGGCATGGACAAACCGCTGGCCATTTGTCGGTGGGTTGGTGATTCAGTAGTACGCGCACCAATGGATGCAATCGTGATTAAATCCGCAATGTATTGGGTCGTAATTGGCTCTAGCATCTCCGTTGCAGCCGGAAGTCCAATCTTGGTAATGTCGAGCAAAATCTCGCGAGCCCGACGCAGGCCAACAGACATGTCAAAAGTACCATCCAAATGTGGGTCGTTAATAAGACCTTTCCAACCCACTGTGGTACGCGGTTTCTCAAAATAAACGCGCATCACAACAACGAGACGATCACTAACTTGCTGTGCCAATGGCTTAAGCTTTTCAGCAAATTCGATGGCGTTTTCATGATTATGAATCGAACAAGGACCGACGATAGCAATCACGCGTCGGTCGTCTCCACGCAGGATCGCTTTTACGGCCTCACGTGATTGATAAACCGACTCAGCAACATCTGTATTCAGACTGAACTCTTTTTTAAGATCAGCTGGTGCTGTGAGAGAATTCGTGCTCAGAATATTTATATCTTGGAGAGCGTGTAATTGCTTTTCAGTCATGGATTGCGTCGAGATTGAATAGTCGGGGATGCTTAATGAGAACACCCCACAAAGGCAAAACTACCAGTTTATCCCAGAATCTTCCGGTTGTCGAACTGCCTATCGCCAGGAATTGAATAGTTTACTGCTTCCCAGCGTGGAATCCAAGCTAGCTCGCTCCAGTCGACAAGTGAGAAAACACCGATTAAGCTAGGGCTAACCCGTAAGATGAAGATCGTAGCATTTTTTCCGCTTATGCCCCTACGCCGGTTGATTGGGCTGACGGCGCTCTCGATGCCAAATCAAAAATTACGCCAGCAAATTGCCTGGGAAGCCGCCCGTCTCATGTACGAGCGGCAAGAATCTGAGTACTACCGTGCCAAGATGAAAGCGGCTCGAAAACTTTGCCGTGGGTGGGCCAAACCCAACGATTTTCCCAGCAATGCCGAGATTCGCGACCAGGTGCAAACACTAGCCCGTCTCTACGAAGGCGTAAAACGAACCGACAATCTACTGAAAATGCGGGTAGCAGCTCTCGCGTTCATGAAACAACTTTCTCCTTTTCGCCCACGCCTTATCGGCAGCGTTCTTACTGGACACATTCGAGAGGGATCGGACATTGACCTGCATTTGTTTTCTGACTCTGTGGAAGCAGTCACCCATGCTTTGGACTTGCAAGGGATTGTTCATGATGTCGAACACAAACAGATCCGCAAACATGGCGAAGAAAGGACCTTTCATCATATCCACTTCAACCATGAGTTTGTTTTTGAATTGACTATCTATGCAACCAATCAAGCTCATTATGTTTTCAAAAGTTCCATCACAGGCAAAGCAATTGAGCGAGCCAGTATTGCTCAGCTCGAAGCCCTACTGGCTAAACAATATCCAGAACTTGATCTCGATGCTGCCCTGATAGATATAGAAGAAAAAGTAGATCGCTTCCAAATCTACGAAGCGCTCCTGCTGCCACTCGAAAACATCCAGCAAAACCTGAAATTCCACCCGGAAGGAGACGTACTGTATCACAGCTTGCAAGTCTTTGACCATGCGCGTGATGAACTACCCTATGACGAAGAATTTCTTATTGCCGCCTTACTGCACGATGTTGGAAAAGGCATTGATAGCTACGATCATGTGCAAGCGGGACTCGAAGCCCTGGAAGACACCCTGACCACACGAACAGCCTGGCTCATCGAGCATCACATGCTGGCCCACGCAATCGCCGATCAGACATTGGGCCGTCGTGCGCATCGACGCCTACGGGAGTCAGAGTACTACGAAGACCTCATTTTGCTCGGCGAGTGCGATCGTGCCGGTCGGCAACCAGGTGTGGAAGTCCCTGAGTTGGAAGAAGCCTTGGATTACTTGCGAAGTATAGGAAAAATATTCTGATAAGAAGCTAAGCAGATCGTATTTCATCTGGAGCGAGGCTGAAAAGCATTAAACACGTCAGATTTTGAGCATTGAACATTGCATCTCTTGTAAGACTCTCTTACCAACTGCATCAGCCTAAGAGTGGGCACGTATCAAACCATTCTCGTCCTTGGGAGTGCATCCACTCCGTGCACTCAGAAGGACCCCAGAATCCTGGGTCGTACTTATAAAGCGTCGGGCGATCTGAATCTTTCCAGGATTGCAGAATAGGGTCACAAATCTCCCAGGCAGCCTCCACCTCATCGGCACGTGCAAATAAGCTGGCATCTCCTTCAAGTGCGTCCAAAAGCAAACGTTCGTAGGCTTCGGGCATGACACCCCGAAACTCTTTCTGGTAGTTAAAATTCAGGTCGGTTTGGCGCATGCGCATCCCAGCATCGGGCACTTTGGTTTGAAAGTGCAATTGGATACCTTCGGCAGGCTGAACTTGAATCACAAGGCGGTTCGACTCTCCTAACTCACTGGGACTATCATCAAAGAGTTTGTGAGGAGGCGAATGAAACTGGATGACGATCTGAGTCGTACGACAAGACATCGCCTTACCACTTCGCAAGTAGAAAGGGACACCTTGCCATCGCCAATTATCCACCAAGAGCTTCATACTGGCAAATGTTGCCGTGTGGCTGGTTGAATCCACACCTTGGGACGAGGTGTATCCTCGGTACTGTCCACGAAAGGTATCCTGCGCAACCTGATCCCCACTCAGAGGCTTGATAGCATCAAGCACCTTAACTTTTTCATTACGGATTGCATCCGCTTCGTAGCGAACAGGCGCCTCCATGGCAGTTATCATGAGTAGTTGCAATAAGTGATTTTGAATCATGTCACGCACAACACCTGCAGAGTCGTAATAGCCTGCACGGCTTGCAACATCTACTTCCTCAGCGACGGTAATCTGCACGTGATCGATGTAATTACGATTCCAGATGGGTTCAAAAATCGTATTGCCGAAACGAAGAACCATCAGGTTCTGAACCGTTTCTTTGCCAAGGTAATGATCAATTCTGTAAACCTGACTCTCGGCAAACACTTTATGGGTAGTACGGTTTAATTCTTGTGCGCTCTCTAAATCCGTGCCAAACGGTTTTTCGATAATAACGCGACGCGATCCGGTACTTTCGTCGGCCAACCCAGATTGACCCAATTTTTCGATAGCCGGCTGATAGAATTTTGGGGCCGTCGACAAATAGTACAAGCGATTGCTCGACTTATTTCCTTCAATCTGACTAAGAAACTTACCTACAGAACGAAAGTCTTCGGCTTTGTTGATATCGCCCGGATGGTAGTAAATCTGTTTCGAAAAATCTTCCCAATGCTCCTTATCAAAATTTTCACCTAAAAATTCCTGCGTTGTCTCAAAAAGTTTGCTACGCCAAGCTTCGTGCGAATAGTCCGAGCGTGAAAAACCCACCAAACGAAGCGGTTCGTTCAGCCTCCCTTTACGAAACAGTTGATACAGCGCAGGCACCAACTTGCGACTCGTAAGATCACCTGAAGCACCAAAGATAATTATTGTGGAGGACATAAGAGTTTAAGTTTCAAGTCTCAATTTTCAGGCCAGGGATGAAAACAGGTGTCCATTCAACATCTCTCTCCCGCGTCTCCGAGGGAGAGGGCAGGGCGTCTGGCTGGGTGCCAGGGCTGAACGTTCGTGTCTCCGTATCAGATTGGTTCTAAATTGTCATACTGGTAAAGCCACCATCCACATAGATGGCTTCTCCAGTGATAAAACTTCCAGCTGTCCTTGATAGCAATAGTAGTGTAGCTCCTATGAGCTCTGCCGGATCTCCAAAGCGATCCATCGGGGTATGGCGCATAATATCTGTGATACGATCCTGACTTAGAATCTTGCGATTCTGCTCCGCCGGGAAAAAACCGGGACAAAGGCAGTTTACCCGTACATTCTGGGTGGCAAACTCGCGAGCTAGATTCTTAGTCAAGTTCAAAATGGCCCCCTTGCTAACTGAATACGTGAATACCCTCGACAAAGGCAAAAAGCTACTCGCACTGCCAATATTGAGAATCGCTCCGCCTCCAGCTTCAATCATCGCTTTGCCAAATACCTGACAGGCGTAATGGGTTCCGCTTAAATTGGAACGGAGAATCTTATCAAACTCCTCATCTTCGATTTCAAAGTAGGGGGTTGCCGAATTGACTCCCGCACCATTAATCACCGCATCGATCCGGCCATGTTCTGCCAACACCTGGTCGCATAGTTGCTGGATCGAGTGTTTGCTCATGGTGTCAACTGCTACAAAAGAGGCTTTGCCCCCTGCTGCTTCTATCGCCTGAACACGGGCTAAACCACGTTCTTCGCTTCGACCCGCAAGAACCGCATGGGCGCCGGCGGCTGCCAGACCTTCGGCCATCTCACCACACAGCACACCCGTACCACCAATAACGACCACTACCTGACCATCAAATCCAAATAGTTTTTCTAAATAAGACATGTTCGTATTTTCCTCTTACAAATAGCCAATCCCGAAACCAAAATCCCCGCCTCGCATATAGGGGTGGGGAGTGGGGTTTGGTTCTGATGTTTTAGTGTCTTGCTATCCTTGGGTGGACTAAGAAGGAGCCTTACGCTCGCGCAACCAGTCCGTATGGAACATCTCGCCGCGAGGCTTGTCTGTCCTCTCGTAAGTATGTGCCCCAAAGTAATCACGTTGTGCTTGCAGCAAGTTGGCTGGCACGCTGGCTCGGCGATAACCGTCATAATAGGCCAAGGCCGTAGCAAATGCCGGCACCGGAATTCCTCCTCTCGCCGCAGTGGCTACCACATGGCGCCAGGAGTCCTGGGCCTGATGGATTGCATCACGAAAATAAGGAGCCAGCAGCAGGTTTTCGAGCTGTGGATTCTCATCAAAGGCTGCTTTGATACGATCCAGAAAAACGGCACGTATAATACAGCCGCCACGCCACAGCATGGCGCAGTCACCGTAGTTCAACGGCCAATCATGCTCTGCGGCGGCCGCTTGCAATTGCACAAAACCTTGGGCATAGCTGACAATCTTCGAAGCATAGAGGGCCTGTCGAATCTGCTCCACAAACTCCTTTTTATCGCCATCGTACGTGGCACTGGGGCCCGCCAGGAATTCGCTGGCACGTACTCTTTCTTCTTTGCGTGCTGAAAGACTACGTGCATACACGGCTTCGGTGACAAGTGTACTGGGCACACCGAGGTCAAGTGCCAGCTGGCTCATCCATTTGCCCGTACCCTTGGCACCTGCACGATCAAGCACTTTGTCAACAAGATGGCTGCCGTCGGCTTCTTTTACTGAGAAAATATCTCGCGAGATTTCTATCAGATAACTATCCAGATCGCCCTTATTCCACTCTGCAAACACATCGTAAATTTCATCGTTTGACAAGCCCAAGGCTTCTTTCAGCAGAAAGTACGCCTCGCAGATAAGCTGCATGTCACCATACTCGATACCATTATGCACCATTTTTACATAGTGTCCGGCACCTCGTGGTCCCACCCATTCACAACAAGGAATATCTCCCTGGGGACCTACCTTGGCAGCAATGGCTTGAAAAATTGGCTTCACATGTTCCCATGAATCAGGACTGCCACCTGGCATCATACTCGGGCCCTTAAGCGCGCCCTCTTCACCTCCCGAAACACCCGTACCACAAAACAGTAGCCCTTTTTCTTCAATCTGCTTGGTGCGCCGCTCTGTATCGGAGAAGTGCGTGTTGCCACCGTCGATAATGATATCACCCGGGTCCAGTAGTGGGATTAATGTTTCAATCACCTTATCAACTGCAGGACCTGCCTTGATGAGCATCATCACTTTGCGGGGTCGAGCAAGATTGCTGACCATCTCTTCTAGCGAATGGCATCCCACGAACTGTTTACCTGCTGCGCGCCCAGCAATAAAATCATCCACCACTTGGGTCGTTCTATTGTAGACGGCCACCTTGAATCCACGGCTTTCCACATTGAGAGCCAGATTTTCCCCCATGACGGCCAGGCCAATCAATCCAAAATCACACGCTTCACCCACTGGAAACCTCAATACGCTAGAGAAGGGCAGAGTAACCTATCCAAACCCAGCATCATCCCCCTTCTATCATCACTGGTCAATGGTCTTGTAAAAAATTGGAGTTGCGCTACGCATTCTTCCCCTATAGCCCGAAACTCTGTTTTGTTACTATGAGGTCTAAGGTATCTCTTACCTACCCTCTGGTATGAAACAATCCCACTGGGGTGGAACTACTGGATGGATCCGCCTCTTTGAACAACAGAATCACCTCATAGAAGATTATTGCCTTCTTCAGCATCGAGAGACCTTTCAGTATGTCAGGCTTACAAATCACCCAAAAACCTTGCCAACTTGATTTCCTGGCTTTGGGATCGCTCGTCCATCGACTCGATCCGGGCACAATCCCATTTCGCCGCGCACGATCGCTCGAAGTGCACGTTTCGGGCGGCGAGTACAACTGCGCAGCCAATCTGGTTAGTTGTTTTGGACTGAAAACGGGCATTGCTACGGCCATGGTCAACAACGGGATTGGTGAACTCGTACAAGCCAGAGTACGCGAAATGGGTGTTCAACCCTTTTACAAGCATTTTGAACATGATGGTGTTCGTGGACCAAATATTGCGACCGTGTACAGTGACCGTGGACATGGAGTACGAGCCCCCGTCGTATTTTACAACCGTGCCAACGAAGCCGGTGCCATGCTCAAACCGGGGGATATCAACTGGGATGAAATTCACAATCAAGGTGTCCGCTGGTTCCACTCGGGTGGCATCTATGCCGCTTTAGGCGAGCATACTTCGGACCTTATCGTTGAGGGTATGAAAGCTGCCAAAGCAGCAGGAGCAATCGCATCATTTGATCTCAACTACCGTGCCAAGCTTTGGAAAACATTACCAGGTGGTGAATCAAAAGGCATCGAAATGAATCGCGAGATTGCCTCGCATCTCGATGTACTCATCGGCAACGAAGAGGATTTGCAAAAAGGATTGGGCCTCACTGGGCAGGATGTCGAAAAATCCTCCAAGCTTGACCCGGAGGCCTTTTTCGGCATGATCGAAAAAGTAAAAGACCAATTCCCCAATATCAAAATGGTAGCCACCACGCTTCGCGAAGTTCAATCCACCAGTCGGCATCAGTGGGGCGCTGTTCTCTGGCTCGAAGGTGAACGATTTGTAAGTCCTACCATGCAATTGGATGTTATTGATCGCATCGGTGGCGGTGATGGCTTTGCGTCAGGTCTTATTTACGGCATGCTCTCAAGCCAACAACCCGAACAAGCACTCCGTCTCGGTTGGGCCCATGGGGCACTGATGACCACCTTCACAGGGGATGTTTCGATGGCGACGCTTGCCGAAGTCGAAGCGTTGGCTGAAGGTGGTACGGCACGTGTCCAGCGGTAACATCCGCTTCTGTACCAGAAATGCCTACCGACACGAAAAAAATTCAGCAGATGTCGCCAGACTTCTGAGCAGTATGAGATGACTCATTGCCTTTCCATGCGATTGTAGGGAATGTGCCTCCGTGCCATTCCGACTTACCGTCACGCCCGAAACGCCACAGAGGGCGATCCGTGCAGGGCTGTTGGTTAGCGTTGGGCGTAATATGCCTGCTAAGGTGCAGACTTGGCGCTGGGACTCGCATAGACAGGCAGTTCCTGAATGAGCCGTTCGATATGTTTCAATCCTGCCAACAGTTGATTCTCGTCTTTACCCTTCAATAATTCCAGCAGTTCCTGTTGTCCCAGGCCTTCCTTGAGGTCTGTTATTGGAGGCATGTAGTCTGCTACTCGAAAATTCCTGACTATCTCGTCCAAGCTGATATTTCCAGCCAGCAATTGCTCCGCAAAAACAATCCCAGCTCGGTTTGCTGCCATATCGGCAAAACTAAAGCCTGATCCTTGTTGCGCATCAAGTATTTCTTTGGCCAAACCTACGCCGCGCGCGGCCGCACTTCCCATCGCAGCCAATGCGTGCGCGGAAACAAAAAAATGCTTCGCCAAATCTTGCCTTCCTCCCATGGTAGGTTGCCCCAACACGTGCATCCGAATTCGACGTTCCGACTCAAACTCTACACGTCGTACTAATTGTGTGGTTAGCGGAAAACTGCGCAATGTATTCGTATCATCAAAAAACATGCCTAAGCTCAACAAAAACGCCTGTTGTCGGCGTGCTGGATCAACGAGCAAAGCATAGCTAGCGGCCTTGCGAACATACAGTTCCGTCAACTCCTCACCTGTCAATTCAGCAGCAGGCCGAGTCTTTGTTGCTGACATTTCTGATTGTGAGCTGGCTGCACGTACGAGTTGCCGTAGCACAAGACGCGTTTCTTCTACGAGTGGCGGTGTGTTGACTCGTCCAATCATTTTCAGGTACAGCTTCGCTGCGGGATCTTGAGGCATTGCAGTAGCCAACACATGATAAATATCCGACATGCGCCTCCTAGTTGGACGCGAGACATCAAAAGCAGAACGTATCCCCGTACGCCTGATTTCGTCACCAACCATCGCCATCAAAAGCGTATTGGCGGGGTCAAANTGAATTCGTGATCCCAACCGCCTCTGATTCCCTTTAGACAGCAAAGGACGCATCACGCTCAGCGTTTCAGGACTGTGCGATGCTCCCAGAAAGTGACCCAACTCATGAACCAACAACTCCGTGCGTTCTGTTTCCATTATGCGAGGAGCCCTTTCTTTGAGTAGGACATAAGGATGCAATACTCCACGTGTCCCTCCCATATGCACTCGCCCCCGCACCATTTGGTACTGACTACTAAAACCAATTGCCAATTGCCCCGGCTGAGGAGAAACTTTGCGTTCAAACTCTCGCAAGGAGAGCGAAAAATCATGCACCTTGTCGTCCGACTCCCATGTTTCGATTGCCACCACCTGAAACCTGACGCCACTATGCAGCTCGAGTACCTGCGAGGCTTCCTCCAAACGCTGACGTATTCTTGGCTCCCAAATACTTCGTCGCGTTGGCTCATCATCATCCACCAATAGCTTGACGGGAATGACCGCCGCTTCAACTGCCTCCTGAGGGCCTGACTTGTGCAAATCTAACTGCCTGTAATCCTGTGGTCCAAAGCCTATTTTTTCTAACTGGAGCGAATTATCAGCAAGACTTTGCTCAAAACAATAAGCACTCTGAGGGCTGAGCAGAAAACTCTGCCGGGACAAACCGTTGCCAAAACGAATTCGAACAGACCCCGTAAAAAAATAGGGACGAGACTCCCCCACGGGAAGTGTCATACTCTCAGAAGACCTTCCCTGCGGAAGTAGTGTGAAGGTCTGAGAAACGTTGGTTCGATTTGAGAGCACGACTACTTCTGCCCAAGTAGCCAACGTATTCGACGCACACAAAACTGCAAACCCAAGTGCGCCCAGAGTAAGTATTCGGAGGGGATCAATTCTTCCTAACAAAGCCAAGCATCTCCGACCACAGTATTGAATTACTCCCAGGCATACACCCCCCATTCTACTAACGATGCACCTATCCGGCGATAGGGNCTGCAATACGTGGAATGGCCTAACCAAGAACTGGAGGGCGAAGCCCCCCCTCCCGAGCCGGAAACTGATACCAAGGCAGTGGCTCGAGATTAAAGANTAACAAAGGACAGACAAAGAAAAAACAACAAAAAACAACAAGGACAGGCAAAGAAATAGGACTGGGATNGAATTGTTCGTCGATGAGTTAAATCAAAAAGCTACAAATCGAAAGGCATCAAGAGTTTATGCCGAATTTGGAAAGGGCTGGAGCTTTGCATGTCCTTTTTCCTTTTTGTTTGTTCGACGTGGAGTTGCTAAATACTTACGAAGTGACAATGGATCGGATTTTACTGCACATAAAGTGCGTGATTAGTTGAAACGTGTAAATGTCCANACATTGTNCATCGAGCCAGGCAGTCCCTGGGAGAATGGCTATATCGAGAGCTTCAACGGNAAACTTCGAGATGAGCTGCTCGATCGGGAACTGCTCGATACGATACTTGAAGCCAGGTACTCATCGAGCGATGGAGAAGGCGTTGCAACACAGTTCGTCCACACAGCTAGGGTATCGTCCACCAGCACCAGAATCGAACCTGCCCAAAGGAGAGTAAAACCGTAACTTAAAAAATGGTTTCACCCGTGGGGGCGGGCCAGGGCCGGCATCTTACTGCTCAAAGAATGCCTGCGCGTGCAAAGCATACTATAATACTACTACGGCCCTGCATGCTTATGCCTTAGGGCATAAGTGCTCGATTGCTTGCTCGGAAGCTATTTCAAAAAAAGGCAACATTTAGTTACTTTTTGTTGAAATTCCCTCAATCCTATATTTGTTAGTCTTAGTGTCTAATGAATCCCAATATCTAATCTTATGCTCTTCAATTTGAA